>NZ_JBFULK010000010.1:0-207832 GCF_056400365.1 Paenibacillus sp. P5_B5 | reverse complement strand
CTTCAGCAATAATATTACCAACTGTCATTCTCGGATTAAGCGAAGCGTAAGGATCTTGGAACACCATCGCTGCATTACGACGAAACTCCTTCAGTTTCTTACCCTCTAGTTTGTGGATATCTTGTCCGTTGAACAAGACTTCCCCTGCAGTTGCTTCATACAAACGAATAATCGTACGACCTGCTGTCGATTTTCCGCAACCAGATTCGCCAACTAGACCGAACGTTTCACCACGATTAATCTCAATGGAGAACCGATCTACTGCTTTGAGTATTTTCCCACTGCCTAAGTTGAAATGCTTTTTCATACTACGAATTTCAAGAATCTTATCAGACATGATGATGTCCTCCCGCTTCAACAGGTCGTTTAACTTGAGGTGCATCAGGATGTAATAGCCAGCATGCTGCACTATGTTCCCCACTTACCACTGAGTGACCTGGATCTTCCTCTGTGCAAATTCCCATTGCATATGGACATCTAGCTGCAAATGCACAGCCTTTAGGCGGTGCGAATAAATCTGGTGGAGATCCAGGGATCGGCACCAAATCTTCCTTCGCATCAATATCGAGTCTCGGTACAGAGCGCAAGAGTCCCCATGTGTACGGGTGTCTAGAGTTGTAGAAAATTTCATCAACTGTTCCTTGCTCGACTACTTTACCTGCATACATAACAATTACGCGCTGGGCCATATCTGCTACGATACCAAGATCATGTGTAATCAGGATAATGGACGCTTGTGTCTTATCTGACAACGTCTTCATTAATTGAATAATCTGTGCTTGGATCGTAACATCAAGTGCTGTTGTTGGTTCATCTGCAATCAGTAGCTTCGGCGAACAAGCAAGCGCTAGTGCAATCATTACACGTTGACGCATACCTCCTGAGAACTCATGCGGATATTGTTTTGCACGACTTTCGGGATTAGCCATACCAACAAGTGACAGCATTTCAATTGCACGCTTATTCGCATCTGCTTTATTAAGCCCTTGATGCTTAATAAGTCCTTCGGTAATTTGACTACCTACTTGCATCGTTGGATTCAGAGAAGTCATGGGATCTTGGAATATCATTCCCATCTCTTTCCCACGAATCTTCTCCATTTGCTTATCGGAAAGCTTCGTAATATCTACACTACCATTAAATAAAATTGATCCACTTTTAATTTTACCTGGAGGACTAGGAATGAGGCGCATAATCGTTTGCGCGGTTACTGATTTACCACAACCGGATTCCCCTACAATCGCTAATATTTCTCCTTTATTTAAGTGAAACGATACACCGCGTACGGCTTGCACTTCACCTGCATACGTATGAAAAGACACCTTAAGGTCCTTAACCTCTAGCAATGCCTGATTGCTCATGAATCTTCCCTCCCTTTACTTACGCATTTTCGGATCAAGCGCATCACGAAGCCCGTCACCCAGCAAATTAAAACTTAGAAGAATAAAGCTGAAAATTAAGGCAGGAAAAATAAGTCGATGTGGAAACAAGCGAATGTTAGTAGCCCCATCTGTTAAGAGTGTTCCTAAAGAAGCAAGCGGTACTTTAATACCCACACCGATGAATGATAGGAAGGATTCGAAGAAAATCGCTCCCGGTACTGCAAAAGTAATCTGAATAACGATAATACCAAGTGCATTCGGAACAAGATGACGCGAAATAATTCTCCAAGTAGAGGCACCAAGTGTTTGAGATGCTAGAACAAACTCATTCTCTTTAAGAGATAGCACTTGTCCCCGAACTAGCCTAGCCATCTGTGTCCAGCCGACGAGCGCATAGGCTAGAATAATTGTAGACATCCCCGCACCAAGTGTCACAATGAGCAAGATTGCAATAATAAGCATTGGAATAGCGATGATAATTTCTATAAAGCGCTGCATAATATTATCTATTCTGCCGCCATAAAAGCCGGATATTCCGCCGTAAATAACACCAATCACTAAATCAATTAATGCTGCAGATAATCCAACAAATAAAGAGATTCGTGTTCCCCACCAAACGCGAGTCCATAAATCACGTCCAAAATCATCTGTTCCAAACCAATATTGACTATTAGGAGCATTATTTGTCGCTTTAAGATTCTGTTGGTCATAAGCGTAATGCGAGAACATCGGAGCGAAAATAGCCAGAAGCAAAAGGACGATTAATATAATCAAACCAGCCATTGCTAGTCTATTTTTCTTAAGTCGGCGCCAAGCATCCTGCCAATAAGTCTGAGATGGACGAACGATAGCTTCGCTTGTCAAAGTTTCACTAGGTAATCGTGTGAATTTGGATTTATCAATCTTATTATTCTGTAAATTAATTTGCATGTTCTAATTCCCGCCTTTCCCAAGACGAATTCGCGGATCTATAAATCCATAAAGAACATCGGTTAAGAAAATGACCGCAACAAGTAAAGTAGAGTAGAAAATAGTTAACCCAGCTATCATCGTATAATCATTCATAGAAACCGAATTTACAAAGTGTGTACCGAGGCCTGGTACAGCGAAAATCCTTTCGACAACTAATGTACCTGTGATAACGTTTACAAATGCTGGTCCAAATACTGTAAGGATGGGAAGCATTGCATTCCGCAGCATATGTCTGATGACAACATTCGATCTACCTAATCCTTTGGACCTGGCAGTTTTAATATAATCCTGATTGATCACATCCAGCATGGATGTACGCATCATTCTTGCTAAAATTGCGATCGTACCGAATGAAAGAGCAATTGAAGGCAATATTCGATTAAGTGGTCCCTCCCAAAGTCCAGCAGGTAGCCAGCCTAGCTTCACACCAATATAATAGGAAAACAAGGGACCGAGTACAAATGATGGAACCGATATACCCAGTACAGCTATAAAACTAGCAGAATAATCTTGCCATTTATTATGTCTTAGAGCAGCAATAATACCTAACAATAAACCTACCACAAGCGCAAGAGTCATTGAAATTGTACCGAGCTCTGCTGATACGGAAAATCCTTGCTTAATAATTTCCGTTACTTGTCTCGCCGGGAATTGGAACGAGTATCCTAAATCTCCTTGAACTACATTCCCCACATATTTCACATATTGCTCCCATATCGGAAGGTCTAATCCATACTGTTTCAATAGCATGTTCCGTGTCGCTTCGGGAAGTTTCTCCGATCCTGGGCCAAACGGATCACCTGGAAGTAATTTCATTAAAACAAAGGTAAGTGTAACAATAAGCCACAACGTTATTAACGTATATCCAAGACGGCGTAGCGTATACTTGAGCACGCATATTTCCTCCCTTACTCATGTGTTGGTGATTAATAAAAAAGGGGACGCTCTATCAAAAATAGCGACGCCCCCTTCTTAAATTAATCGAGTCGTATACTAGCCAATATTACTTGACTTGTGCCCACTTCAAATCAAATTCAAATCCAGACGGAGCCATAATTAGCCCTTCAATATTAGGTCTGATCAAGAACTTCGAACTTCTGAAATATAAAGGTCCAACAGGCATATCTTCAATTAATTGTTTCTCTGCATCAACAAGTAACTGTGAACGCTTAGCTGGATCAATCTCAGTTTGAGCTGCTTTAACATTGTTAGTATAAAGTTCATTCGTATAATTTACATCATTGAATTGACTACCGTTAAACCACAAGTCCATGAATGTCATTGGATCGTTATAATCAGCACCCCAAAGAGCAACAATTGCATCAAACTTCTTGGATCTCATTTTCTCAACACGAGCTGCGAACGGAATTGGCTCAGCTTCTACTTCAAGACCAAGGTTTGTTTTCCATTGGGAAAGTACGTACTCTAAACTTTTCTTAGCACCAGTCGTGTCATCAGCTGTTAATTTCATTTTAGGCATAGCTGTAAGTTTCGCTTCTTTCATTCCTTCTTCAAGCAATGCTTTTGCTTTAGCAGCATCGAATGGAGGAAGAATATCGCCAACCACTTTTCTAAATTCTTTTCCGTTACCATCTTTGGTTCCGTTAGGTACAAGACCTGTTGCTGCTACTGAACCATTCTTGAGGATAACATCAACAAATGCTTGCTTATCAATTGCCATATTTAAAGCTTGACGAATTTTCTTATTAGATAATGCAGGGTGATCTTTCGTTTGGAACTGAATATATGCATTCGTTAACTCTGGCTTTGTAACCAAATCAGGCTTACCTGTAAAGAGTGCAATATTATCACCTGAAATGGAAGTATAATCAAGTTCTTTAGTTTCATACAAATTGAGTGATGTTCCTGCGTCTTTAACAATGTTCAACGTTACTTTTTCTAGCTTAACGTTAGCAGCATCCCAATAAGTTTCACTTTTTTCAAGTGTTAGATTCTGTTCATGATTCCAAGCAGTCAACTTGAACGGTCCGTTACCAATGACTTTGTCTGCATCAGCACCGAATTTCGCGCCATGTTGCTTCACGATATCTTCACGTTGTGGGAAGAAAGTCGGGAATGCAAGCATTTCGCTAAAGAAGCCTTTTGGTGATGACAATGTGATCTCAAGCTGAGTATCACTTAATGCTTTTACCCCTAATTTATCAGGAGTTGCTTTACCAGTTGTAACATCAGCACCGTTAGCTAACCACTCCATCAAGAACGAATATTGAGCTTTTGTTTCTGGTAGTGCTGTACGTTGGAAAGAATAAACGAAATCGTGAGCTGTTACAGCTTTGCCATCAGACCATTTAGCAGCCGGATTCAGATCAACTGTATAAACTAGGCCATCAGCAGAAATTTTAGGCATATCCTTTGCAACTCCGAGTTGCATTTTGCCTTCTTTATCAACACGGTACAAACCATCAGTAATTGCGTTACTAATCGTAGCTGCAACAACTGTTGTAGATTTCGAGATGTCAAGCGCTTCTGGCTCTGCATTCAAGTTCATTTTTAATTCTTGTTTTACAGCTGCTGCTGGTGCTGGTGTTGCTGGTGCTGCTGAAGTTTTCGGTGCTTCTGATGGTGCCGGGGAACCTGTACTAGCGGTATTGCCACTAGCACAACCAACTGCCAATGAACCTAGTAACGTCATAGCAACTGCTGTGTTAATCATTTTTTTAGACTTCATGTAAGACTCCTCCTCTAAATTGTCGTACTTTTTTATGGTTAGGCGATTAAGTAGTTGTAATTTTCTGTCATGTATGCCGCCGAATACCCTGATTCGATATGATCGTTCTGAACAATCTATCTAGTTTGATTTATCTGTTAATTGAGTTTGTAAAAAAAGTTAGAATGATTATTAACCATTGTAACGTTTTTTATTATAGCATATGGATGGGCGATGTCTACCATTAATTCTTAAATTAAGTAGAAAACAAATGCCTTATTAATTCAATGAAGAGCAGGATGACGTACAAAACTGCAAGAACAACAAATGATAGCCTCCAAATGAGTCTAAATACCTTCGCAACATCAGATTCACCTTTAAGTCTATATTGATAGCCACCTACTACACCAAATGCAATTAACAAGACCAGAATAATGAACCACCAGCTAAATTTAAAATTCATAGTTGAATTAGCTAGCCCGGCAACAGAGGTGATGAGAAAGAACGTTGTAACATCCATTGCAAGTTGGGTGGACCGCTTCTTATTCTTCCACAACAAATAACAGACCGCCCATACTGCTGCGAACACAACATAAGGAATTACCGATAATGTGATGTAAAACGTTTTCAGAAACTCAAGAATCGTTGTCATAATCACATCTCCTGTGAAATTTCCATCGTTTTGACAATATGGTAGACCGTACGATTGACGGGTAAGTCTATATGATGCTGGTCTCCGATTTTAAGCAAAGCACCATTGATCCAATCGATCTCTGTAACTCTTCCTGCTATCCTATCTTGAAGCATTGACGATTGATTTCCCGCTGTCCGTTCACATACTTCAAGTAATTGATTCCATAAATCTTCTGAAAGAGCTATAGATTCAGCTTCTGCAACCTTGAGAGCTTCGTTATATAAATCACGCATTAATCGAATTGTATATTCTGACTCCAGTAATTGACCATTATAAATCCGCAGAATCGCTGTAAGTGGATTTATCACACAATTAATTACTAGCTTGTTCCATACTTTGATTAA
This sequence comes from Paenibacillus sp. P5_B5, assembly GCF_056400365.1. Lineage (NCBI taxonomy): Bacteria > Bacillati > Bacillota > Bacilli > Caryophanales > Paenibacillaceae > Paenibacillus > Paenibacillus sp. P5_B5. The sequence continues at coordinate 201,772 of NZ_JBFULK010000010.1, read as the reverse complement.
GACTTGATTCGACGCTTCAGCACAAAATCCTGCTTTTTTTAACAATTCGCATAAATCTTTTATATCTGTGCCACTCGACTGTTTAACCTGATCACTTGAACAATCCTCTGTTAAGAGCTCAGTAGGAGAGCCAATATAGGTAATTCCTTGTCCTGTGTGAACGACCGAATGAGCAGAATTCCTCTTAGCACCTTCCGTTGTTATTGCGACAAAAATTCGGTTTAAACCAATCTTTGCTTCCAATTGCTCGATATGCCCAATGCCATTCTGGAAGCAAACTAGCTTACCTGACTCTCCTAATCGAGTTGATACATAATGGATAAACTGCTCATTTAAAGCTGATTGTTTAACCGCAAGAATCACATAATCTACTGATTCATTACTCTTGTACTCATTATTACTCTCATAAGAGCTAATCGATAAAGATGAACTTGGACGAAGTGTATGGTTAAGAAGACCAATCCCTTCTGTCCGAAGTGTTTCAGCCTGCTTCTGTGTATTCGTTACTAATTCCAAATGATTGCATAATGGGGCAAGCTTAGCCGACAATAATAGACCTAGGGAACCAGCTCCAATCACAACCATATTCATTAGCGATCCCCCCCGTATGTAACTACTCACTATCTTCATATATATTCTGATATAGTTAACTATACAAAAAATCTGCCACCTGTAGAAGTACAGGGGCAGATTTATTTGTTTTATATAAGGTTTAATATTAATCGATTCGTTCTAGATTGCCATTAGCATCCATTTTAAATCTTGGTTTGGACTCTTCTTCCTCTTCTACGAGAAAGGCCATTTTTCTAGCACGATCCATAATTTGAATTAACGCCTTATAATCATCATTAACAACTCGATAATCCGTTTCGACCTCGTTCACTTGCTTATTTAAACGATCGTTTTCTTTACGAACTCGTATCATCTCATCATGTTTTTCTTGGAGTTCACGGTCTAGCTGACGAATTTGCCTATTCATTTCCTGATAGGTTGTTTTCCATTGTCTCAAAAACCGAATAACAGAATCAATAGAAAGTGATTCTTCGGTGAATGATTCAGCTTTACTGCTAATTCCGTCTGTCATATCTAGTGTAGCGATTGATGACGTTCCAACAACCGAATGAACACCTGCTGCATGCTTTTTCATTTGACTACGCTTTTGTCGTTGCGCTTTCGCAATATGGATTGCTGCATCATATTTTTTACGAACAAAAGAGTTCCAACGAAATCCACAAGCTGCCGCGGTACGTCCTATTCTTTCACCAACCTCTTCAAAAGCAGTTAACTGCGTACTACCCTCTCGAATATGTCGCAGCGTAACCTCCGCTAAAATCAAATCATCTTCATCGCTCCATGCATCTTGCCTGATTGCTGTCATATACACAATCCTCCTAACATTAAGGTTCAAAATGTAAATTCCATTACCCGAAAATCAAAGAAGAATCGAAATTCACTAAGTATACAGTGCATACAGTTATCCCATTATTAAATCTCTATGCCCATACTAGAGTTCATAGAATCTATTTGATACTATTCGGTATTGCCATTTTTTTGGAGGCTCATACATAACCCTTTCATATACCTACACAAAATGTTTTAAATTTTGCCACTATTGATCGTTTACAGTGATAAATGTTATAGGTATAATAAAATTTAGAAAATTCTAACGTTGTATGAGAGGGGGGATGCCTAATGGGTCGCATGTACCGTGTGCTTGGTTTTTGGACGTTGATGATTGGGTTGATGAGTCTTGCAGGTGACATGATTCCGATGGCGTTAATTTTCTTTGCGCAAACGGTAATGTTTGTAATTCTTGGATATTTGAAATTGTCTGAACGTACATACATCCTGTTGTTTTGGGGTTACATGTTTATAGCTTTTTCCGGCTTTACTTACTGGTCTGTATTCAAACTCGATATCATCTAAACACACACAAAGAAACACGCTTTTCCATAATTGGAGGGGCGTGTTTTCTTTTGGTAAGATAATCTCCCATATTCAAATCTACAATTGCTCATTTACATGCTATAAAAACTTTAAAGAGCTCGCTCATCGAATCGCTGATTAGTAGTTGCCGAATGGCTCTGTTGCGCTTCGCTTCTTTGGAGAATGGATCGGCACCTAACGTATTTTGAAGCTTATGTAAAATACCTTGATCAACAAGAAATTGACGTTGTGTCTGTAACCGTATATCTGTGAAGCCTACCTGCTCAGCTGCGCGTATACAAGCAGTGAAATTAACATGTGCTGTTATATCCTGCTCCCCTACATAACAATACGGGTTATCGGCAGCCTGGTGTTTACGATAGCACATTAACGTCCCAAGCATCCGATGTTCTGCATACAATTCTTCAGCGACATCTCCATAGTCGATTACAATTAACCTTCCCGTCTCTATGCTTGTTGCGATTCGTTTGATCCACCGCGTACTATCTAGATTAACTTCGATTACTTGCCCTTCCCGAAGATGAATTTTCTCGTCTTCTATGTATGTTCGTACATCCTCATTCTGAAGAGGCCGCCAATGTTCTATAAAACCGAGATTCTCTTCATCCAAGCTAACAAAGTTCTCTTCTACCTGTCCTTCCCATTTGCGAATCCGGTGTATAGCAAAGGCATCCAATAACTCATTTGCAAGAACGATCGTATTAGGCTGACTGCCTCTAGCAAACCAGCTCTCATCAGACATCCAGCTAACATGTTCAATATGCTCTTGGAGTGTTTGTGCTTGCAATTCTCTATGATAGCTACTGGATTCAATCATGATATATCCTAAGTTTTCATACAATAGAGGAGAGGTACTCTTAATTTGATCTAGAATTTGCAAAGCAAGTCTGCCATTCCCACCTCCCCACTCTACTAACGTTAAAGGGGTATTCCGTCCAAATTCTAAATTCCATGTTTTTACGATATAATCAGCGAGTATTTCACCCATTATCGACCCGATCGACGAACTCGTATAAAAATCTCCCTCAGGTCCTATTTTGGGAGTACGATTACGGTAATACCCATCAGACTCATGATATAAACATAAATCCATATAATTCCGAAATGATATCGCGCTGTGTTCAGTTTGATTAATTGTTTGCATTAATTCAGCTACTAAATGATGATTTCCTAGATTTGATTTCATGTTCAGGCCCCAATTCACTAATTAATATTTCATGACAAGAATATGAATAACCTATATAATGATTGAATCCACAACGAAGGGAGAAACGTCATTTATGCTCAAAAGATCGTTCGCAACTGCAATACTGTTTATTCTACTCAGCAGCCTCTTACTCGCTTGCACTAACAATAAAGAAATTCAATCTATAGCGACACAAGCGATTGCCAAACAAAGTGAAATCAAATCCTATTCCTTTGTAGGCAATGCTAAACTTGGGTTAAGTGATGGTCTTATAAAGTCCACCAATCCACTCACACTAGGTTTTATTAATATGTTAAAAGAAGCAACACTCGAATGGCAAGGTGTCGTTCAGAATGACCCAACTAGTTTAGAAATCAACTTAAAGGTAACACCTAAAGGGGCTAATACACCGATTGAGGTTCCTGTACTTATTAAAGATAACAAAATGTATTTTTATATACCAGTATTCAGTAAGACTGATGAGTATTTCATGCTAGATATGGCTACCCTTGGCAAATCAACAAATGGGACAAACAGCCCTTTAGGTTTACAGCAGGCAACTTCTTCACTATCAACAATCATGAGCACCTTTGTAAATAACGCTGATTCTAAGTGGTTTAGCAAAGATAAAGAGCCTGTACAATTTCCAGACGGTACAAGTGGCCAAAGGATCTCGGTTGAGATCACATCTAGCAATGAGAAAGCCGCTACTATCCTATTACAAAACAAGCTAGGAGAAATGATAGACAGCTTAACTACAAGCGGTATAATATCCTCTGAAACTTCAGATAAATGGAAACAAAATGATCCCAAACAATACACAATTATTGCTCCAAGCAAGCTTCAGCTCGTTATTGACGGTGAAGGTTATATTCGGGATCAATCATTTGATTTAAAATTTGCAATCACAGATAGCACTGGCACTACAAACACACATGCGATCTCGATTCACCAAAGCATAAGTAACATCAATCAAACACCAGCATTTCAAATGAAAGTTCCACAAAAAGTAAAATCTCTTGATGAAATTATGAAGTTTATTACCTCTATTAAAACTACTAAATAGGCATAATAAGATTACCATTTACCTCCTAAATTAGGAGGTAAATTTTTGCAGAATCTGATTTTATGTTAATCTGTTGGAGGGGGGGACGTGTATGAAACGAAATTTTCTAATTTGCTTATGTTTGAGCTTAGTATTCATCTGTATCATGCCACAGATGATCGCTGTTAATGCAGAAGAAACTACCATTAATGGCAAGGAAGCCGAGCTAAGAGCACTACTCCAAAAGGGTCTGAACATACAAGAAATTGATCGTGAATTAGAGAAGCTAGCAGAAAAAGACGATAAACTTGTTCAAGAACTTCAGAAGAACGCAGAACGAATTGAAACCCAAAAGCAAGATATGAAAAGTGTTAAGGAAAAAGCAGGCAAAGTATTAAGATCCTATTATACAGGTGATCGGCCTTCACTATTACAAGTCATCCTTACAACGGAATCACTCAATGATTTATTTAAAACGTTAGATTACATGAATATGATCATTACACACGATAGTCGTGTATTAAGCAGTTATAAATCATCTCAACAAAAGCTTCAAGCTCTGCATCAACAATTATCCGACCAACGTAAAGAGCTTGAACAAACCAAAGCTGACTACATTGCTCAAAAAACTCGGGTCATTGCACTTCAAGCAGAGCTTGATGCTATTCTTGCTGTGAGTGATAACAAAGAGCAGTTAATAGAGCAAATCGATGCTCTTAATGACCAGTGGCGTAGTAAGGGTTTACCTTTATTTAAACGCTATTTATCTGAGTTATCTAAATCAATGCAGAATATCGCCGAGTTATTGTCGACAGATAACTTCAAATTATCAAGCTTAAACACCGCTGTTTTTGAAATCACGGACACCCAGTTAAATACATTCTTACGTTCCAAAAACGCTTTGTTTGAGCATCTAAACTTCCGGTTCGAGGATGGATTCTTCATGGCCGACGGAAAACAAGATGATATTGAAGTATCTATCAAAGGTACTTACACAATGGACGAAGACAAAATCAGATTTGAATTAACAGGACTTTCGTTTAACAAATTAGATTTACCAGATACCACGATTAAAGATCTGAACGACCAATACAATCTTGGTATTGATCCATCTCAAGTCTCATCCATCTTCTCTGCAGAAGCTGTTACTGTCGAGAAAGGCAAACTCGTCATCAAGTTGAAAATGACACTTTAATCTATTACAGTAAATCAGCTGCGAGCTGAGCGAGGTGAGAGCGTTCACCTCGCTCAAGCATAATATGACCACTAACACTTTCGGCTTTAAATCTTTCTACTGCGTAAGTTAATCCGTTACTCAAGGCATCGAGATACGGATGGTCAATCTGTCCCGGATCCCCCAAGAGCACGATTTTACTACCTTCTCCAACACGTGAGACAATCGTCTTCACTTCATGCTTGGATAAATTCTGGGCTTCATCAATAATAATGAACTGGCCTGGTATCGACCGCCCCCGAATATAAGTTAATGCCTCAACTTGAATAGAACCTAAACCTGCTAATATTTTATCGATATCGCCGGTTTTTTTTGTGTCAAACAGAAACTCTAGATTATCATATATCGGTTGCATCCACGGACGAAGCTTCTCATCCTTCTCACCAGGCAAGAATCCGATATCCTTTCCCATTGGAACGACAGGTCTAGCTATTAGTAATTTCTTATATTTACGCTCATCCTCCACCTTCAGAAGACCCGCTGCAAGCGTAAGTAACGTTTTCCCTGTTCCTGCCTTACCAGTCAAGGTTACAAACGGTATATCGTCGTTTAAAAGGAGCTCCAGCGCCATACGTTGTTGTGCATTGCGTGCAGCAATCCCCCAGATTGGATCGTTGCTTAAATAAAGAGGCTCCAGCTTCTTAGCATCAGAATTCACTTTAAGTAGTGCTGACTTGGAAGTACCAAGCTCATCTCTCAAAATGACAAACTCATGTGGATGAAGTGTGTAACCAAGATTTAGAGTTGCTATATTTAAATATCGGAACGTATAAAATTCATCAATAATAGCTGGATGAACATGTAAATTTAAATAGCCTTGATACATTTCCGATGTTAATACAATCCGATCACTTAAATAATCCTGAGCGGTAAGCCCAAGTACATCCGCTTTAATTCGCACTAATGTGTCCTTACTTACAACAATGACAGGCTTTGGATTCGGTTTCGTCTGTTCTTCCAAGTGGTAGTTCATTGCTAGCGCAAGAATGCGATTATCATTGGACAATTCAACAAACAACTCTTCTACCTTACCAAGTAATTTATGATTCAATTCCACCTTGATAGTGCCACCATTATCTACAACAATACCATCGCTTAGCCTGCCTTTAGTTCTTAACCCATCCAGTAGACGAGCAACGGTTCTTGCATTACGTCCGATTTCATCAGCAAGTCGTTTCTTTGCATCAATTTCCTCTAACACAACTGCTGGGATAACCACTTCATTATCCTCAAAAGCATAAATGGAGTTAGGGTCTTGTAGCAGTACATTCGTATCAAGCACAAAAATCTTCATCGTCATGGTCATCCTCCCTTTTCGATTATGATCAAGAAAGAGCATTTTCCCTTCACATGCTTTGCTACAACAAAAAAGCCAGACGGATAACCATCTAGGCTTTGTTCATTGCATCAAACACTTGTCCGTCAAGTTTATCGGCGGCGCGTTTATCATATGTTTTCTCGAATTCGGGTTGTACGGATATTCTACCACCATAGAACATCGCATTACGGACTTCATCAATCGATAAGTTAAAGCAACTAAGTTTAATCGGTACGCCATCTAGCTTGTCAGTAATCAATTGAACTTTGCCGTAAATCGCATGAACAGAACCAGCACCAATTAATGTAATTGTAACGAGTGGATTGCTCTGCAGATTAGTGATCAGCCTTGAACGCTGATCGACAGCAAATCGAAGCGTATGGCGATCAGGCGCAGTAATCCAAGTAATTATGTTCACTGTAGGTGATCCAGTTTCATGATCAATGGTATGAAGAGAAACGAAGGCTTCATGCTGCATTAGTGCAAACAATTGATCCGGAAGATACGTGATAGCTTCAGCCATTGTATTATATGCCCCCTAATGCTGAATTTCGAATTCCTCATTGGAATTATTATAGCATATGGTAACTGTTGATTCCACGATAATATCCATTTACGAATTCAATTATACTTCGGATTTGAGTTGATATCTGAGAGTAATTTCTCTACCAATTCCTTATCATACTTAAGCTCACAGCTCTTACCTTCTTGCTCATATTGAATAAAATACGCGAAATCATCGGTGCGAGCAACAGCAAAATGATCAAGCTTATGATCCTCAGTTAGAATTGTTTCAAAAAATTGAAGCGTCTCGTTAGCAGCTCCATCATCAGATCGGGCTTCCGCTACAATTTTAATTTGCAACCAATTAAAAATCGCATCCTCGAGTTTCATTTACTACACCTTGCTTTCTTTCTTTTCGTTCCTTGCTTCGATAAAATAGCGAATTCGAACAAGCAGCATGAGGAAAATAGCTACGCCTAAACATAGAATAATTGGCAATCTTCCGATTGTTTGGAAGAACAAAAGCATAACAGAACCAATAGCAATTAATAAATAGACCACTATGGTTTTACCAATTGATAACCTTTGTTGCATGCGAAATACCTTATTATATACAAAAGATACAAAGATGAAAATGATAAGGAATGTAATATAGGGATGGTTGAGATACCATTCATTTAACGTAGCCATTCACTCAACTCCTTGTCATAATTTATTAGCTAAATTTAAAAGATTCATATAATTCAAGAAGAAACGGAAACTCCGTCCTGAAAACACAGGACGGATTCGTTTCTTCTTCATGTACTAATTATACGTTAGCTTCTGCGTTTTTGCGATTTTTCTCGCTACGTTCGCGCTCGCTCTTATTTAGGATTTTCTTACGGATACGAATTGATTTCGGAGTGATTTCACAATACTCGTCGTCATTCAAATATTCAAGAGCTTGCTCTAGGGAGAAGAGGCGTGGTGTTTTAAGAGTAACTGTGCCTTCCTTCGTCGCAGAGCGAACGTTCGTTAATTGTTTTTCTTTACAAATATTCACGATGATATCATTCTCACGTGTATGTTCACCAACGATCATACCTTCATACACTTCAGCTCCTGGTGATAAGAACAAGACGCCGCGATCTTCAACACCTAGCATACCATAGAATGTAGTTGAACCAGTTTCCGAGGAAACAAGTACACCTTGGTGTCTGCCACCAAGACCGTGACCTTGATAAGGACCGTATGAATCGAAAGCATGATTTAAAATACCGTAACCCTTAGTTAGTGTTAAGAAATACGTACGGTAACCAATTAAACCACGAGCTGGAATCTTGAATTCCAAACGAACATTACCACTACCGTTGTTAATCATATTGACCATTTCGGCTTTGCGAGTTCCAAGACTCTCCATTACAGCACCCATGCTCTCTTCAGGTACGTCAATGATTAAATGCTCGATTGGTTCCATCTTTTGGCCGTCGATTTCACGAATAATAACTTCAGGCTTAGATACTTGCAATTCATAGCCTTCACGACGCATATTCTCAATCAGAATTCCTAAGTGCAACTCTCCACGTCCGGAAACAACGAATGCATCAGGGGAATCTGTTTCATCAACACGAAGAGAAACATCTGTTTCTAATTCCTTGAACAAACGCTCACGAATCTTACGTGATGTAATCCATTTACCATCTCTACCAACGAATGGCGAGTTATTAACAAGGAACGTCATTTGTAGAGTTGGCTCATCAATCTTGAGTACAGGAAGTGCCTCAGGATTCGCAGGATCTGCAATTGTTTCACCGATATTAATTTCTCTAATACCAGAAATCGCAATGATGTCGCCGGCAGCTGCTTCTTCGATCTCAATACGCTTAAGACCTTGGAAACCGAACAATTTCTCTACACGTCCTTGCTTGATAGCACCTTCACGTGTACATACAGCTACTGTTTGACCTTGGCGAATTTTACCACGGTTAACACGGCCGATTGCAACACGACCCAAATATTCATTGTAGTCCATTAAAGTTACAAGGAATTGTAAAGACTGCTCTGTATCTTCAGTTGGTGATGGAATGTGGCTAATGATCGTTTCATAAAGCGCCTGCATATTCTCATCTTGTTTCTCAGCAACAACGGAAGAAGTACCTTGCAATGCAGAAGCATAAACAACAGGGAATTCCAATTGCTCTTCAGTTGCATCAAGCTCGATAAACAAATCAAGCACTTCATCAATAACTTCATGCGGTCTAGCAGCAGGACGGTCAATCTTATTGACAACAACAATTGGTGTCAAATTCTGCTCAAGTGCTTTCCGCAAAACGAATTTCGTCTGTGGCATCGTGCCTTCAAAAGCATCTACAACAAGCAGAACACCGTCAACCATTTTCATGATACGCTCAACTTCGCCACCGAAATCGGCGTGTCCCGGTGTATCCACGATGTTAATCAAATAATCTTTATACTGGATCGCAGTATTCTTAGCTAAGATCGTAATTCCGCGTTCCCGTTCTATATCATTTGAATCCATCGCGCGTTCTTGTAAATGCTCATTACTGCGAAATGTACCAGATTGTTGAAGAAGTTTATCAACGAGTGTAGTTTTGCCGTGATCGACGTGGGCAATAATAGCAATATTCTTTATCTTATCTCTTGCATGCATGTTTTCTCAAATCCCTCTCTATACCAAAAATAAGCGCCGGACTTATTTTCCGACGCTTTTGGACCTTTATAAGTATATCCTCTAATTGACAAAAACGCAAGAAAATACTCACCAGATTTTCGGTTTACGAACCATCATAAAGATTCCCGTAAGAATAAGCAGTACGATAATTAAGTATATCCCAATCGTGAATAGCAATGTCATCCCGAACATGACAAGTGATACAATGCCGAGAACTAGAGGTGCAATTATGAACCCGCGTTCCGTTCGCTTATCGAATATATACATCTCATATAAACCGATCGCCACACCTAATATAAATCCTGGCCATAAGTATTTCATTAATTCCCAGCTGAATACGTTGCAGATCAAGAATATCGTACCATATGTAACGAGAATACCACCCGGAATTAAGAGTCCCGAAGGAAGTAAACCACTAAAGTACAGAAAATGAAAGGCAGCTCCGAGTAATATAATCAATACTGGCCAAAGCATGACTCCAATAAAGCTAAATACACCTAATTTACCGAGCAACAAAATAAAAGCAACAACGATCAGTAAAATACCAATGGAATAATTTTTGCGGTTCAACTAACTTCCCCCCTCTAAAGTTTACAAAAGGTAATCATTGTCTGACAAGCTAGTTCGACACTGTTCTACAGTTAGTTTAACTGAATTTGGATATAATTACTAGAGCGTTGTTATGTGTGACTCATCGTTACGTGAGAACCACTTTCTAATAATGCCTATAATAATGACCAGTATGCCCGATATAAAAGGAATGATCCAGTGGTATACATAATTTGCAATATAGGGCTCTACTTTAACGTCATTCACAAACATTTCACCCGCTGTATAGCCCAGTATTCCCGCTCCAAGAAAGACAAGTATTGGAAAGCGGTGAAGAAGCTTCATCACAACACTGCTTCCCCAGATGATCAGTGGAATACTGAGCGATATCCCCAAAATAATAATAGCCAGATCATTCTGAGCTATAGCGGCAATTGCCAGTACATTATCCAGACTCATGATGAGATCTGCAACAATGATTGTTCGTACCGCTTTGCTCAGTGAATTCGCAACTGCTATATCCTTACCGCCATCATCCTCAATCAATAGCTTGATCGCAATCCACAATAGAAATATAGAACCTATCGCTTGAATATAAGGGATACCAAGAACAGATACAGCTATTAATGTAAGTAAGAGACGTAATCCAATGGCTCCAAATGCTCCCCACCAAATTGCTTGCACCCTTTGAACTGGCGGCAAATTCTTGCTAGCCATGGCAATGACAACCGCATTATCACCGCTGAGAACAATGTTAACAATAATAATTTGGAAAAACAGAAATAAGCTTTCCCACACAATATTAGCCTCCCGTCAGCGTACTGACGATTGCATCAATTAGAACAAATGCATGGCTTTTTCTGCAGCTTCGGATTGTGGTTTTAATAAGAGCGTCTCTGTATTGCGTATGGCTTCTTCTATTAGCTCGGGCATGAAATCAAAGGTCTGTTCGATATGTTGCAATACATTAAGGTTCGGATTTGTTGATGGTGATTTAGGCAAAAAAAGCGTGCAGCAATCGTCGTACGGTAAAATAGATATCTCATACGTTTCAATTTTCTCTGCAGTCTGAATGATTTCAGTTTTATCCATTGTAATAAGTGGTTGTATGATTGGCAGATCAACCACCTGGCCAATTGCATTCATACTGCCTAAAGTTTGTGAAGCTACCTGACCGAGGCTCTCACCAGTCACAAGTGCACGCGCTCCATTCTGCTCCGCTAAACGCTCTGTTATGCGATACATCGCGCGGCGCATGAAGGTAATCATGAAGTTCCCCTTATGAGCAGCATTTAAGCGTGTTTGAATCTCCGTAAATGGAACGAGATGCAGCTTAATCTCCCCGGAATACTCTGACAGCTTACGAGCAAGATCGATTACCTTCTGTTTAGCTCTTTCACTTGTATAAGGATAGCTGTGGAAATGGACAGCTTCAAGTGCTAGTCCCTTGCGTAGGGCGTACCAACCAGCAACAGGCGAATCGATTCCACCTGATAATAGCAGCATACCTTTCCCATTCGTACCCAGAGGAAAACCACCAGTGCCAGGCACAACTTGTGAATAAAGCAATGACTTCGTATCACGAATTTCTACTCTAATATTAAGCTCTGGATGATGCACATCCACTTTCAGCTCAGGCGTTGCTTCAAGAATATAGCTTCCAACTAAGTGATTCATCTCATGTGAATCATGTGGAAAGCTCTTATTAGCTCTTCGAACTGACATCTTGAATGTCTGAGGAACCATACTTTGTGCTCTAAATATCGCAAGTGCCATATCGCGTATAGCTTGTAAATCAATTTCTGTCGTATAAGCAGGTGAATAGGATCGAATTCCGAACACCTTTGTTAGAACTGTGCATACTTGGTTATAACATTTGCCTACGTTCTCAATGTATAGACGACCAAATTCACTGGAATACGTAATTTCCGTATATTCTTCTAAGAGCTTCTTAATCTGGTCAATTACGCTGTTTTCAAACCGTTTGCGATTACGACCTTTGAGCGTCAATTCGCCAAAGCGAACTAGAATGATATCAGGATACATAAGCTATCTCTCCCCTCTTAATCTTGCTGTCTGCTTCAGTACCTGAACAACCTGTTCTAGTGCTTTCAAGCATGTATGCATATCTTCTTCTGTCTGACCTTCACTAAAGGATATACGTAAACCACTGTTAGCTCGATCTCGGTCATATCCCATCGCCAGTAGAGTATCACTTGGTTTCTGTTCATCAGATGAACAAGCAGATTTCGTCGAGATACAGATACCATGCTGTTCCATGGCATGTACAACAACTTCAGCTTTCATTCCTGGGAAGCAGAAATGCACAATGTGAGGCGCCATATGCTCTGATTGCTCCGAACCACTTAGAATGAGTTCTGGTATAGCTTTAATACCATCTGTTAGAATTTGACGTAACCGATATTTATGCTCGATAGCATTATTTAAATGTTCGGTAGCCATTCGAAGTGCTTTGGCCATACTAACGATGGATGGTAAATTCTCTGTCCCAGAACGGAAACCTGCTTCTTGCCCACCACCCACGATAAGTGGAGCTAGCTTAATATTCTCCCTACGGTACAAGAAACCAATACCTCTTGGACCACGAAATTTATGTGCAGATGCTGATAGCAGATCAATACCACTTTCATGCAGTCTAGTTGGTAGCTTAGCCACACCCTGTACAGCGTCAACATGAAATACCACCTTCGGGTGCTTCGCAAGCTCTTTGCCTATTTCAGCGATTGGCTGAATACGCCCTACTTCGTTATTTACATGCATTACACTCACTAGAATGGTATCCTCACAGAGTGCATCTCTCAGCATGTCAACACTTACACAGCCTGTCTCATCTACCGGCAGATAAGTGACAAGGTAACCCTCTGCCTCCAGTTGTTTAAATGACTCCAATACGGATGGATGTTCGATCTGTGTAGTAATTAGATGGTTGCCGCGTCCACGGTACTGATAGGCAATCCCCTTAATCGCTAAATTGTTACTTTCACTTCCTCCTGACGTCATAATCAATTCATTTGGCTTTACTTTCAGGATTCCCGCCATTACTCCTTTAGCTTGTAACAGCAAACGCTCCGCTTCTATCCCGAGATGATGTAAGGAAGAAGGATTCCCGTAATACGTTCTCATTACCTCCGCTACTGTATCAATAACTTCATTGTACGGCGGTGTTGTTGCAGCATAATCTAAATACAACATGATGTGTCCTTGTCCCCTTCCCTTTATAATATGATGCTAAAACAAAAAATAGCCGCGCCCTGATACACAGGGCTCAGCTTTTCTTTACGATACGTTCTATTCTCATCAACCGATATAGGCTTGCTTATGTTGCAATACCTTACGTACATAATTTTGAGTTTCAGTCGGAAGTGTATGTAGCTTATTGTTAAGATCACTTTCCGTGCGAATACCTAGACGATCAACACGACCTGGACCTGCATTGTATGCAGCAAGTGCAACGCCGACATGTCCATCATATTTGCTCATCAGACCAGACAAATACTTCGTTCCACCCTCAATATTCTGTGCAGGATCATACGGATTAACTACCCCTAAACCTTGACCAGTTGCATCCATTAGCTGCATTAGCCCTTTAGCCCCAGCATGTGAGGTAGCATTCGGATTAAATGCAGATTCCTGTTTAATAACAGCCCTTATGAGCGACGAATCTATCCCATATTTGCTGCTTGCTTCATTAATTAAATCATCATATGAAGATGCCTCAGCTGTTAATTGATGCGGTGAGTATGAACTCCCAAGTGGTCTTAAAGATCTTAGAGTATTATTGTCTGAACTAACTTCTTCCGATTGCTCAGATACACTAGAGCCTGGTTGTATAAGCATTGCGAGCACATCATTAAAACTCTCATTCGTAGAATCATAACTCACTCGTTGTCCGGATGACAAGAGCGATGATTGGTCAAGAAGTTGAAGCTGTAATAGCTGTTTCATTACTCTCGGATCAATTGCGTTCATAAGCGTCACCTTTACCCCAAAGATACTAAACATTACTAAACATTATACTACATAAATATGAATTTGAGCGAAAAATGTTTAATAAAGTCGATGAATAGTTAAGATCTGAGGAAAACTTAAACTAACAAAGCAGGCTGCAAGCGAATATCGCTGCAGCCTGACAATGCGTATTAGTGATATAAAACTACTCAACTAGCTTTCTTTCGGCTTAAACGTGTGACAACATGTGCTTGAGGAAGTTTTCGCAACATCTTGATGTCCTTCAAATTCATCTGCAAATTCAGAATCATAATGTTTGCTCGCATGCTGATCAATATCAATTATGATCGAATCAGCGTTACATAGATTGTTCTGTCCCCAGAAGGAACAGTTCGACACGGAGCATTTCACAAATGGTTTCATCAATTGATCACCCCTCTGTAAACTTTCCCGCTTTGATAATTATGTATACCGACTTTATGATGAACACCATTTATTACTAACACATTCTGATTTGCATAATTAAGGTTCTGACTTCTAAAACTAAGAATACGAAGAACGTAAATCAATTACGATTTGTGTGCAAAAATTAGATAAGGGGTATGACGATGGGAAAAATAATATATGGCATTGTTCTGGTAGTGTTAATGGGACTCGTTCTTTATCCCACACATAATACAAAGAATCCAAATACTCCTCAACAGTTTGCGGAAAAAGAGCCACAACCTATTTCAGATACACATCCTGAAATCACAGCCAAACAAGCTCTAATCGATGAAGATGTCCGAATTACAGAGGAATTAAGTCGTTCACATAACTTAAATGCTGCTGCAGAGCAGCTAAAGCTTATGCAAACAGATCAGACACCGTCTGAAGCTTCTCTTCTTGCCAAAGTATCTGCTTGGCTCGCTAAGCAGCATAATTTTATTTATCTACAATATGGGGGGATACCTCAGCAAGGTAATCCTACTCCAAAACATCATTATGGTGAAGTTTCACCACAAGTTCTAACAATGGCTGGTGAATATTTAGAGGAAGCAAATAAAGCTATTAAATCGAGCAAATCTTATACTTCTCCTCGCTTCCAGGTTGATAATAGATCATACTTTGTCTTTGGACAGCGATCAGCCGATGGAAAGCATTATATGGCAGGCATCGTCAATCAGGATGTTCTTCAAAATGTCAAAGATCATCAAATCACAAATATGCGATTAAAGCCATTTCATAGTGAGAATAAACCAAATATCAAGACAGTTGAGCCTGGTACCCTAAAAGCCAAATCAACTCAAAACAATCAAAATAATCAAGCCAATCAAGCCAATCAAGACAATCAAGAATCAAATCATTATGAACGAAATCAAGTGGTTGTAAAATTCCGCAAGCCCCCTAGCACTACTGACTTGGGTCAAATTTTATCTCAAATAAATGGAGCCGTCTTACAGAAATTTGACAAAACCATTGTATTTAGATCGAATACAATGGATGCCCAAGCATTAATTCATTATTTTCGCAAATGGAATGTAGAATATGCAGAACCCCATTATCTCTACATGACCAATAGTCGTGAAGCTTTTATTAAACCCATATTAAGAAAAAATAACACTTCACAAACACAACAAACTTTTACACCCAATGACAATTTATATTCACGTTACCAATGGAATCTTCGACAGATCGGAACTGAACAAAGCTGGGCTCTTAGCCCAAATGCCAAAGATGTATTAGTCGCTGTAGTCGACACTGGAGTCGACTTAACTCATCCGGATATGAAAGAACATTTAGTGAAGGGTTATAATGTAATTAAACCGGAGGCAGATCCTGAGGATGATGTAGGACATGGAACACATGTTGCAGGGGTAATATCGGCAATTGTTAACAATCACTTAGGAATTGCAGGAATGACCCCGACAAGCCGTGTACTACCTGTCAAGGTTCTTGATGAAACTGGCGCTGGCAGTACTTATGCAGTTGCACTAGGTATTATTTGGGCGACAGATCATGGCGCTAAGGTAATTAATATGAGCCTTGGGAATTACGCTACCTCTAATTTTCTGCATGACGCCATTCGTTATGCTTATGACCACGATGTTGTACTCATTGCGGCAAGTGGCAATGATAATACGAATCGTCCTTCATATCCAGCTTATTATCCAGAAGTATTTGCCGTTTCCGCTTCAGATTCATCGAACCAACGAGCATCCTTTTCTAATTATGGCGAATATATTGATGTTGCTGCTCCAGGTGTAAATATTCCGTCAACCTATCTCAAGCATCAATATGTATCCCTTTCAGGTACATCTATGGCATCGCCTCATGTCTCAGCTCTTGCTGCATTAATTCGCGCAACGAATCCCAATCTACGTAATACAGAGGTGATGGATATTATGCGTAAAACAGCTCAAGATATAGGTGAACCGGGTACTGATCTTGATTTTGGTTACGGACTGATTAATGTACCTAAGGCAGTAGAGGCAGCAATTCAATATTCGAAATGAAATTCGAAATAAATCTAGAGAAAATCGCAAAAAAACCGTCCATAGTGGACGGTTTTTAACGTTCTGACGGAAAGATTGCCGTAAGCCGGGTTCTGTACTTCCAGTGGTAAACGGGCGAACAACCCTCCCACCATTGAAGTGACAATCATCTATCTAGGCCATACATTGCTGCACAGCTCAAGCGACCAACCCGGATGCACCTCGGGCTAAGGCTGTTTATTTCCTATGAAACATAGTCATAAACTGCATCCCTCTTAGGTCTTGCTCCAAGTGGGGTTTACCAGGAACATAGTCACCTATATTCCTCGTGGTCTCTTACACCACGGTTCCACCCTTGCCTGTGTGCTTTACAGCACCATCGGCGGTCCATTTCTGTGGCACTATCCTTCAACTCGCGTTGACTGGACGTTATCCAGCACCCTGCCCTGTGGAGCCCGGACTTTCCTCTCGCAGTAGCTTCCTACTGCCAGCGATTGTCTGTCAATCTTTCCGTGTTGCATTGCTAAGTATACTCGGTATTCCTAAATGATTCAACTATGAATCTTTGGAAATTAGATAAACGTAAATGGCTCTGTATTAACTTGGGAATATATGACACTTGTATCATATTTCTTCTCAGCAAACCGTTTACGCATATAGTCAGCAACTGCTACTTTCATGACCTTCTCAACATTATGACCCACGTCGATTATCGTCATTCCAGCGGCGAGCGCATCATGCGCTGCATGATAGTCAACGTCGCCGGTGACAAGTACATCGGCTCCAGTGAATTGTGCGCGTTTCCAGTAGCTCCCGCCCGAACCACCTAGCACCGCAACCTTGCGGATAGTACGATCTAAGTTGCCGACAACACGGACTGTCGGCACATCAAATGCACGCTTCGCTTCATCTACAAGCTCTGCGAGTGTCATTTGGGCGGGAAGCTTGCCAACCCGTCCAAGCCCGAACGTTCTCCCCTTCAGATCAAGGGGATAGAGATCGTAGGCTACCTCTTCGTAAGGATGCGCCTTAAGCATAGCTTGCACGACCCGGCGCGCTGCATTCTCAGCTACAATCGTTTCCAAGCGCACTTCATCTGCATGCTCGAACTTCCCTACCTCACCTAGAAAGGGCTCGGCACCTTCCCTTGGCATAAATGTCCCTGTGCCTTCTATATTGAAAGAGCAATGACTATACTGTCCAATCCACCCTGCACCAGCTTTAAAAACTGCCTGCTGCACCGCTTCATGATGTGTTTTAGGTACGAATACAACAAGCTTATTCAGCTTCTCTGTATGAACTTCCTCTAAATGAGTAAGATCAGTCAAACCAAGCTTCTCAGCTAAAATATCATTAATGCCTCCAGTTGCTACATCTAAATTCGTATGAGCAATGTAAACCGCGATATCATGCTTAATCAATTTCTCATACAGTTTACCTGCAGGAGTATCTGTTTGCAAATGGGTCAGCGGTCTAAAAATAATGGCATGATGGGCGATGATTAATTCAGCACCTTCAGCTATTGCCTCTTCAACGACTTCATTCGTCACATCGAGAGCAACCATTACTTTGCGAACTTCTTTGCTTAATGACCCAAGCTGCAGACCAATCTTATCATCCGGCATTGCATAAGCTTTGGGAGCAAGCTCCTCGAATAACGCGGTTATGGTTGCACCTTTTGCATACATATGAGCACCTCCTGAATGCGTTTCATTTCGTGCGTCAGCTCTTGTTCCTTCTGCCTCGATGCTGGCAAATCAGAATTCGCAAGATTTTGTCTGATACGCTCCATTTGGACTAATTCCGCTTCCCATTTAGCAAACCATATCGGTGAAGCAGCAAAATTAATCAAATAAGGTCCCATGCGTAATAGCATTTCTTTATCGATTAGTACGAGAGGTTCGCTGTCATAGTTACGAGGAGCGTACAACTCTATCCGTTGTTGTTTATGTACAGTTTCTGCAGGAACAGCAGTAAGAATTTCATAAATCTTGTCATCCTCTTCAAGGATCGTTTCACTCGACAAGAACCAATCATTGTCCATAAGCCAGCGACGTACCATTTCCTCGCCAACATTCGGTTGTAATATAAGCTTCTTAATTCCAAGTAACTTATGCTTTCCTTGCTCAAGAATAGAGGCAATCAGGCTACCACCCATTCCTGCTATCGTAATTGCATCTACTTCACCAGCTTCAATTACTTCAAGTCCATCACCAAGACGAACTGATATCGAGGAATCCATCTGTGCGTCACTCACTTGCTTCTGTGCTGCTTCAAGCGGCCCTTGATTAACTTCTCCTGCAACAGCAAAAGAAATCAAACCTCGCTGCATCAGAAAGGTTGGCAGCAATGCATGATCTGATCCGATATCTGCTATTCGAGCACCTTGCGGTACTTGATCAGCAATCATTTCTAAACGCTTCGATATTTTTATCATATGTTATACGACCCATTTCATCCATTTTTTTCGTAACACGAACATTAGTAAACCACAAATGAATAACTTACCAATCAGAGATGCCTGCATAACTAATAATTCAGGCTCCACCTGTATGAACATTCCATATAATTCGGGAACGATCCATGCCATTACTCCTACAAGGAGTAATGTGCTCGCAATTTCTTTGCTCCTATGATGAATAAACCATCCAATCCAAATTAACAGTAAGGCAATTGGTACATAACTTAACTGTAGATCACTCCAGTCCATCTCAACTAGCTGATTATTCAGTAGCCAACCGTAAGTAAATAACAGTGCTATTAAACCACATACCTGCAATACTCTCATCCGGCCAAAAATACCGATAATAAGCCATGTGACAGCACTTACTGCAATGTAACTTATGTAATAGAATGGTTCCGTATTCTCAATTCCTTGTATGACCAATATGCCAAATACAAGCAAAGCAAGTGACCCAATTCCACAAAACGCATATGTTAGGAGTGGCATTCGATCTCTGAGCATAAAACCAACTACATAACAGAATACAATAAACATAAGAGAAACAGCAACCTGAGCCATAAGATTAAAGTTTAAAAGTGTAAAGCTTAGGATAACAAGCGCTAATAGACCAATACCTAATATAATGAATATCCAATTTTTCCAATTACTTGGTTTAGTGGGTAGAATCGATTTGAGTTTTTTGTCTTCTACTCGATTCTCCTCCTGTTCACTACGGTATAGATTCATCAAAAAATCACAGTACTGCTCAGGCAGCAGCTTGGATTGTCGCCATTGCTTTATTTCTGCAACGATTATCCTTCTTTTTCCTTCATCCATAAATTCACCTTCCCATAACCATTATCGGTTGTTGAAAGCGGTTATATTAGGCTAAATCATGAAGAACTCGTTCGTTTCTCCACTCACAAAAATGGACTGCCCTGCAAGCAGATGATCTACTTGAGTGACAGCCCACTTTAATTAGCTTATCTATTTGTTGTTATTCAAGGAAATCCTTCAATCGCTTCGAACGACTTGGATGACGTAGTTTACGCAATGCTTTGGCTTCAATTTGGCGAATCCGTTCGCGCGTAACTCCGAATACTTTACCGACTTCTTCGAGCGTCCGTGTACGTCCATCATCAAGACCAAATCTCAAACGAAGTACATTTTCTTCCCGTTCAGTAAGCGTATCTAGGACATCTTCCAGTTGTTCTTTAAGTAATTCATAAGCAGCAGCATCTGCAGGTGCAAGAGCTTCTTGATCTTCAATAAAGTCACCAAGATGGGAATCATCCTCTTCACCAATTGGCGTCTCTAAGGAGACTGGTTCTTGAGCTATTTTCATAATCTCGCGAACTTTGTCTGTGCTTAGATCCATTTCCTTAGCAATTTCCTCAGGAGTTGGTTCACGACCTAATTCTTGCAATAACTGTCTAGACACACGAATCAACTTATTGATCGTCTCAACCATATGCACTGGAATACGAATAGTTCTTGCTTGGTCAGCAATCGCACGTGTAATCGCTTGTCTAATCCACCATGTCGCATAGGTAGAAAACTTAAAGCCTTTGTCATAATCAAACTTCTCAACTGCTTTAATTAAGCCCATATTACCTTCTTGAATTAAATCAAGGAATAACATGCCACGTCCAACATAACGTTTAGCAATGGATACAACAAGTCGAAGGTTAGCCTCCGCTAAGCGACGCTTTGCTTCTTCATCACCTTGCTCAATCCGTTTAGCTAAGCCTATCTCATCTTCCGCAGACAATAGAGGAACACGTCCGATTTCTTTAAGATACATACGGACTGGATCGTTAATTTTAATACCGGGTGGTAGAGACAAGTCATCCGTAAAACTAAACTCATCTTGCTCCTGCTCTACTCCGCGTCTATTAGGCATATCTTCCTCATCATCGGATTCACCGCTTACATCGATGCCAAGCTCAGATAATTGCTCATAAAACTCATCAATTTGATCCTGATCTTGTTCAAATGGAGCTAATTTTTCCATTATATCTTTATATGTCAGTGAATGGCGTTTTTTACCAAGTTCAATGAGCTGTTCTTTAGCTTGCTCTAATGTGAGCTCTGTCTCTAGTTCAGTACGCTGATCGTTGGCCATAATGCATCTCCCTCCTACCTAGAATTAGCAATTCTATTTACGCTCTGCCAGCTTGTTTTCTAGGGATATCTTTTCTAAAGCTATTTGTACTGCACGAAGCGAATCGCCTTCTCGCTCTGCACGAATAATTTCTTCCTTCTTACTGTTGATTTCTTGCTGCAAGGCATAATTAATAATCTCTCGAATGTAATGATCAATAATTTCGAAACTAACAACATGACCATCTTCGATGATAGCGATTGAAGAAGCGAGTTTCTCTAATGCTTCATCTCTGAGGGTCGCTAGGAATGCGCTATGACTGAGTTCATCATGTTCTGTGTAGTAACTGTATAAATAAGCAGCTAAGACTGCGTGAGCTTCTACGTTAAAACCGTCACCTAAATGCTCTTGCACGTAGCGGCATACTTCACGGTCATTCATCATAACCGAAAGAAGCAATCGTTCGGCACGGTGATAGGCTTGGTATTGAACTATACCAACATCCGTTCTCCCATTATTCATAACATTATTCCACCGTTTTTGTTTCTTATCCCCGACCTTCATCTTTTTTTGCTGCAAAAGCCTAGTTTCATGAAGACTATGCTTGAGAACTTCATAAGATTCATCAAATTCCATTGCTAAATCTTTAAGATAATGGTCACGTTCAAGTGGTGAAGACAACTCAGCGATTATTTCAACTGCAGCTTGCAGATATCGAAGTCGGTCCCCTTCTTCATTCAGATTAAAATTTTTGCGGCTGTACAGAAGTCTAAAGCGCATTGATGGAACAGCACCACGGATAATTTCACGAATAAACCGTTCTTCTCCATATAAATCGATATATTCATCTGGATCTTTGCCATCTGGAAGTATTGCAATTGATACGTTGCAATTCACTTTCTCCAGTAGCGAAATACTCTTATTAGCAGCAGCTTGTCCCGCAGAATCGCCATCATAACAAATAACAACTCTCTCTGCTAATTTACGGACAATCTCTGCATGCTCGGGAGTAAACGCCGTACCCATTGTAGCTACACCGTTATGAACACCAGCACTCCATGCTTTGATCACATCCATAAATCCTTCAAAGAGTATAAGTGTTTGATCTTTGCGAATTTGAGGTCGTGCAGCATGTAAATGAAAAAGAGAACGGCTTTTATTAAATAGCATCGTCTCCGGAGAGTTCAAGTATTTTGGTTGTACATCGCCAAGCGCTCTACCTGCAAAAGCGATAATACCACCTGAAGTATCGCAAATCGGAAACATAATCCGATTACGGAACCGATCTACGAAGCCCCCTTCCGATTTAGCCGATATTAATCCGCCTCTTTCCATCAACGGTAAAGAAAATCCACGCTTTTCAAGAAGTTGTGTTAGCGTATCCCAATTAGCAGGTGCATAACCTATACCGAAGGTATCAATCATTTTGTCAGATAGGCCGCGGGACCTCACATATTGTAAAGCTTCTTTACCTTGATCTGTATTCCTTAAAATATATTGATAGAGCTTTGCGGTTAATTCGTGTGCTTTCATTAAAGCTGTGCGATCAAGCCCAGTTTGTGTCTGAGCTGGTGTGGTACTATCCCATGTGATTTCAATGTTAGCATCGACCGCAAGTCGCCTTACTGCTTCGGCAAAAGAATATCCTTCCATTTCCATAACGAATTGTATGGCATTCCCACCTGCTCCGCAACCGAAGCAATGGTAAATTTGTTTTTCTGGTGTGACTGTAAAGGAAGGTGTCTTCTCAGAGTGAAAAGGACAGAGTCCCTTAAAATAATGCCCTTGTTTGGATAAACTTACGTATTTACCGACAATGTCTGCAATGTCATTACGACTTAAAATTTCCTCAATGACCTTGTCAGGAATTCGTCCGTTTCCCATACTGAAATCACCTTCATTTCTGGTGGCACGTAAATATAATTCGCTACAAGATTCTATTCTCCTGCAAATGATTCAAAAGTTTTGTCATACTTTGTAGAAAATCTTGCTTTTCTTGACTCGTAATTGGCTTCG
Source organism: Paenibacillus sp. P5_B5 (assembly GCF_056400365.1). Lineage (NCBI taxonomy): Bacteria > Bacillati > Bacillota > Bacilli > Caryophanales > Paenibacillaceae > Paenibacillus > Paenibacillus sp. P5_B5. The sequence continues at coordinate 178,312 of NZ_JBFULK010000010.1, read as the reverse complement.
GTCCTTTGGTGTATTTCCCATTTCGCCTCATTTTGGCGTGTGAGTGCCTTCGTTCCAATAATTCATCCATATTATCATTCGTAAAAATTAATCCTCTTGGTGACATGACATGTGCACCCTTAGCAAGTCCAAGTGCAGCTAAGCCATAATCACCTGTAATTAACACATCGCCAGTACGAATCCGATTGGCAATATGCAAATCAGCTGATTGATCAGAAGGATCAACTTGAACAACTGTAATAAGATCTCCGCTCTCAGTTAGACGATGGTCGTATGAAGCAACTAATATCACAGGTACATGAGAAGCTTGTCCAGCATCGATAATTTCTTTTTTGACAGGACAGGAGTCCGCATCAACAATGATATGAAATGATTCCATGATCTATTAGACTCCAGTACTCTACAATTTACCGTATCTATTATATACGATAGTTGTCCAAAAAATCCTGCTGCTCTTAATACGCAGTTTATAGTAAATAAGTTGCATCCAAATTTCGGCTATTACAACTGGATACAATCGCACATAGTACAACAGTTTTAAATAATCATAAACAAGAATATTAAATAAACAAAATGATTATAGGCACTAAGAAACGGCCTCGCCGTAGAGATTACCAGAAAGTATAAGATCGCTTAAGATCTTATACTTACTCGGCATTCTTAACGGCTCCGCCGTATATTAGTAAACACTAACTGGAGTTTTGGAGTTTACCTATTACCAGACAAGCTTGTGAAAATCTGCGAATCGTTTGCAATCCGTAGATATACCATTTAATAAAGCCAAACGATTACGACGAACTGCTTCATCATCAACCATAACCATTACGCCATCGAAGAAAGCTGTGATTGCTTCTCTAAATCCAGTTAATGTAGTTAAAGCTTGCTCCATAGCACCTTCATCCAGCTGAGAATTGTAGAGTGTACGATTCAATTGCCAGTGATCAAATAAGGTTTGTTCAACGGATTCTGTGAATAAAGCAGGATTTACTTGTTCGTTACTATCCGCTTTAGAAGCCAAATTGTTCACTCGGTTAAAGGACTCAACTGTAGTTTTGAAATCAGGCTGAGCAATTGCATTCATCAGAGCATCTGATTTGCTAACAACTGCACAAATATCATCATAGCCAGCACCCATGATAGCATCGATCACATCATAGCGAATTCCTTTTTCTGTAAGCACATTTTTGACCCGTAAGCCAAAGAACTCGATCATGTCGGATTTAATTTCTTCAGAAGCTCGTTTCAATAAACCAGCAGATTGCAGCACTTGGTGAGCTAAATCGAACAACTGAGGTAAAGCTATGTTTAACTTATGATCAAGAATCATTTGGACAATACCCGCTGCTTGACGACGCAAAGCATATGGGTCTTGAGAACCAGTCGGTATAATGCCAATAGCAAAACAGCCTGCGATTGTATCTAACTTATCCGCGATGGATACGATTGTACCTACCAGTGATGCAGGTGATGAGTCACCTGAGAAGCGTGGCATGTAGTGCTCGTTAATAGCCTTAGCAACAGCTTCCTTCTCCCCAGCAATACGGGCATAATCCTCGCCCATAATTCCTTGAAGCTCTGGGAATTCATAAACCATCTGACTCACAAGATCAAATTTACAAATATTTGCTGCGCGATCAACATCTGACTGCACTTCGCTATTAGCTTGCAATGCAATTGTCAAGCTTCCTGCAATGTTCACGATGCGGCGAACTTTATCTCCGATGGTTCCAAGCTCCTCATGGAAGACAATTGTCTCAAGACGCTCTAAGTAATGAGTGATCTCACGCTTCTGGTCTTCTTGATAAAAGAACTTCGCATCCGAAAGGCGTGCACGAAGAACTTTCTCATTACCACGCGCTACAACATCCAGTGATTTATTATTACCGTTACGCACAGTAACGAAGAATGGTTGTAAGTTACCTGCACTATCAAGTACAGGGAAATATCTCTGATGCTCACGCATAGAAGTAATGAGCACTTCTTGCGGAATGTTCAAGAACTCAGGATTGAAAGTTCCGTACAACACAGTTGGGAATTCAACCAAGAAGATAACTTCCTCAAGTAAATCTGCTTGCATCGGAACACTCCAGCCTTGTGACTGTTCAAGTGTATTAATTCCGCTAACGATCAGTTGTTTACGCTCATCGATATCTACAAGCACAAATTGCTCACGAAGTGTTTCTCTATATAGCGATGCTTCGCTAATACTCGTATCATTACCCAAGAAACGATGTCCACGCGATATACGTCCCGATTGTACCCCTGTAATCTCGAATGGCACCACTTCACTACCTAATAAAGCAACAAGCCAGCGAATGGGTCTAATGTATTTCAGATCCTTCGCTCCCCAACGCATATTCTTAGGGAAGGATAGCGAAGTTACAAGCCCTGCTAAGCCTTCGCTTAATACAGTTTGGGTGTCAGCCCCTTGTAAATTCTTCTCTGCATATATATATTCAACTCCTTGAAGCTCTTGGAAAAAGAACTGCTCAGGTGTAACTCCTTGAGAACGAGCAAATCCAAGTGCAGCTTTACTCCATTCACCCTTATCATCTAGGGCAATTTTGCGTGATGGTCCTTTTACTTGCTCACTAATATCTAAGCCCTTCTCCGATAGACCTGATACTAATACGGCTAAACGACGCGGCGTAGCATATGTCTTAATCTCATCAAACTCAATTCTTGCATCTTGTAGAAATTTAGTCATCTTATCTGCTAGCTGATTAACAGCATCACGTATGAATCTGGCAGGAATTTCTTCCATACCAATCTCAAGCAATAAATCCTTAGCCATGTTACACCTCTCCTTTCTTCAGAAGCGGGAAGCCAAGACGTTCTCGTGCTTCCAAGTACACAGTTGCACAGCCTCGCGCTAAATTACGAACACGCATAATGTATCCTGTACGCTCAGTAACCGAGATCGCACCACGAGCATCAAGTAGGTTAAACGTGTGTGAACATTTAAGTACATAATCATAGGCAGGGAATACAAGTTCAGCTTCTAGAGCTCTTTTGGCTTCAGCTTCATAAGTTGTAAATAGGCCGAACAGCATTTTAGCATCCGAAACCTCAAACGTATATTTGGAATGTTCATATTCAGGCTGTAAGAATACATCACCGTATTTAACACCATCCACCCACTCAAGATCATATACATTCTCTTTATCCTGAATATAAGAAGCTAGACGCTCAAGTCCATATGTGATTTCCACTGAAACTGGGCTCGCATCAATCCCGCCGACTTGTTGGAAGTAAGTAAACTGTGTTACTTCCATTCCATCTAACCAGACTTCCCAGCCAAGTCCCCAAGCACCGAGTGTTGGTGATTCCCAGTTATCCTCTACGAAACGAATATCATGTTCAAGCGGGTCAATTCCAAGACGCTTCAAGCTTTCTAGGTATAATTCTTGAATATTGTCTGGTGACGGCTTCATGATGACTTGGAATTGGTGATGCTGATACAAGCGATTTGGGTTCTCCCCATAGCGGCCATCTGTTGGTCGACGTGAAGGCTCAACATAAGCCACATTCCATGGTTCCGGTCCAATCGAACGCAGGAAAGTCATCGGGTTAAATGTCCCCGCTCCTTTCTCTACATCGTAAGGCTGCACAATAATACATTGTTGCTCTGACCAGAATTTTTGTAACGTCAAAATAATACTTTGAAAATTCATGTTTCATGCCCCTTTCCACTGTTCGAATCACTAACGAATACACGCAAGGCAAGCTGAGGAGATGTCGGTCTGTATGAGTAAAAACAAACACAAAAAATCCCGTCTCTACGCCTGACCTGCAGACATAGGGACGGGATTCATAAGCTCCCGCGGTTCCACCCTATTTGACCAACATCCGTTCGGAGTTGATCCACCTTTATGTTTAGAAGCGCTCCAGAATGCCTTTTCATCGACTGCGTAAGACCGGACTTTCACTAGCACCGGCTCGCTTGACTCCGCCTATCGATTACTTCTTTCCTTCTACACGCTATTCAAGTTAAATCTGTTTAAGCTTTACTTTCATGAATAATAGCAAACTGCTGTATTCTTGTCAATAAATCACTATTTAAAATAGACTCACGTTTAAATCCGTTTAAATATCATACTTCTCCATTTGTTCTAGAAAAGAACGAGATTTAAAGCGGATACCAACATGTGTATCCATATAAGCTCGCATACATTCTTTAAGTTCATTCTTAGTGTTTGGTTTCACATCAATTGAACCCAATCTACGTAAATCAAGTCGTTTAAATAATCGTAACAACTTCCATGTTGACTCACTAATGACAATAGCAGTGGAATCTTTATACGCACATTGCGAGCAAATCATACCACCCATTCGTGAACTGAAGAGCATACGAGCTGTAACTGCATCACAAGAAACACATTTCTCAAGTTCGGGTGCATAACCAGCCGAAATCAACAGCTTATGTTCAAGTAGATGCGCGACGATCGCCATATCTTTGCCTTCTTCGATTGCTTCTAGTCCTGCTTGTAATTGCTCAAATAAGTATGCGCTTGCATCTTCATCCGAAGACATACGATCTATTAATTCAACAAGATACGCTGAATAAGCAGACTTATATAGGTCTTCTCTTAACTTATGAAAAGGCTTTATCATTTCACCATTATTAAGCGTACCCATCTGACCTGGACCAGATCTAAAAAAAATAAAATCGCCTAAAGTAAAAAGCTGTGTGACAGCACCGAGGCGACTTTTCACTTTCTTCGCCCCGCGAGCCATCACACTAACTTTGCCCATCTCACGTGTATACAAGGTAATGATTTTATTGCCTTCCCCGTAATCCATGCTGCGCAGTACGATTCCTTCTACTCTGTGTAGCATGTGACTAGTTCCCCCATGCACTATAATTAAAACTCAATTATCTACTTCGTCGAACTCTGGATCGAAACCATCATCGTCTTGATTATTAAAATTATTCCGATCATCTTTAGAAACTTCTTTATAAAGCATATATGCACCAAGATCGCCTGTCGTCCAGAAGTAATTCCACGAAAAGTTTCGCATGTATATCGTCCTCTCCATCGACATGACTAAATGTTCATGTAACTTAGGATGATACTTTTAGGTCAACGATATGCGATACAAAACTTGCCAGACATAGATCTAGTGATTAATCATTCCTAAAACCAAGATCACGTAGAACACGCTCTTGATTACGCCAGTCCTTCTTAACCTTAACCCAAATTTCTAGGAATGTTTTGGAACCTAGAAGTGCCTCAATGTCAGAACGTGCTTGAGCACCAACTTGCTTCAATAAAGCACCATTCTTACCAATAATAATTCCCTTTTGGGAATCACGTTCAACATAGATAACCGCTGAAATATTTACAAGACCATTGGGCTGAACATGCATATCCTCAATTGCAACTGCTATAGAATGCGGAATTTCTTCTCTTGTTAAATGTAAAATTTTCTCACGAATTAGCTCTGCGCAGACGAATTGCTCAGGATGATCCGTCACTTGGTCTGCTGGATAATATTGCGGACCAGGAGATAAGTATTTAATAATTTGTTCCAGCATTGTATTCACATTATTCCCATTCAACGCTGAGACTGGAATGATTTCGGCAAATGGGTATAGATCTTTGTATTTCGTAATGATTGGAAGTAAAGCTTCTGGATGAATTTGATCAATTTTATTGAGCACCAATATCACGGGTGTTTTAACTTGCTTAAGCTGCTCAATTATGAAACGATCACCGCCGCCAAAACCATCAACTACATCAACAAGGAATAAAATCGCATCCACTTCACCAAAGGTATTCTTAGATACCTTCATCATGTAATCGCCTAACTTCGATGTCGGCTTGTGAATACCAGGGGTATCAAGAAACACGATCTGAGCCTCATTCGTTGTATATACACCATGAATCTTATTTCGAGTCGTTTGTGGCTTGTCTGACATAATTGCTATTTTCTGTCCAATTACTTGGTTCATCAACGTTGATTTACCAACATTCGGTCTACCTATAATTGCTACAAAGCCTGATTTATAGGATTGTTTATTTGAATTCATGAATTTCCTCCTGATGATGTTAAATCTATATTTGTAAAAGCTCCAGGGAGTAAGTCAGCGACAGTAGTCACAGCCACATCGCCTTTTAAATTACTTAAATATACTGGCATATCCGGTGCACATAACTCGATTAGCACTTGTCTACATACCCCGCAAGGAGATATTGGAACATCCGTGTCTCCAATCACTGCAATTGCGAGGAAAGATTTCGGCTCATAGCCATCAGCTATTGCCCGAAACAACGCTGTGCGTTCAGCACAATTAGTTGGACCATAAGCAGCATTCTCTACATTACATCCTAGATGTACATGACCATCAGCTGCTAATAATGCAGCACCTACATTAAAATTTGAGTAAGGTGTATATGCTTTCTCCATTACTTGTTTAGCTAATGTAATTAGTTTTTTTGATTCCATTTCAGCCAGCTCCCTTCAGAGTTAAACCTGTTCTCATTATATCCACCCTAACCCCAAAACAACGAGAACAGCCAAGAATCCACCAAGTATAGCACCTGATATAAGCGACGTAGGTCGAACATTCTTCAAGCTAGCTATACAAATCAAGATAATGATAGCAATGAAAAATGCCATTATGATAATCCTATAGTCATTTAAGGATAATGTTAATACCATTGCTGCCGCAATTACGAGTGAAGCAGCTGGATTAAAACGCAGATTGGAATGGTTAGACATGCAGAGTGCATTCAGACTAATTCCAATTAAGAAAGTGAGCACGATAGTCAAAGCAATTATTGTATAATTGCTCAGGATAGCTGAACTAGAAATACTTAATGCAGATGGCCTGATCCCATAAAATAACCAATTCATAACAGGCTCATAAAATACAGCACCGCCAATAATAACCGCAAATCCAGCACATACAAGCACTGCTCCAGCAGCAGCTTCCTTAGCAATCTTTGCAAGCGGGTGAATTTCCTCTGTGACAAGATCAACTGTTTTCTCCACCGCAGTGTTCATTAATTCAGCAGCAAGTACAAGTGACATCGGAAACAGCAACAAGAGAAATTCATAAAGAGAGATCCTGAATACTAATGCGAATAACGTCACTAGAGCAGCAATGCAAACATGTATTCGCATGTTTCGTTCAGTTGCTACGGTATGAACAATTCCCTCATACGCGCAGTCAAAGCTCTCTGGCCACGTATTTCGCTTTTTCACCGCACAAGACCTGCCTTACTCAGAATTTCTTCTTGCTTCGAGAACATAACTTTCTCAGCAGCTTCATTCTCGTGATCATAACCAATCAAATGCAGAAATCCATGGACGAATAAAAATCCAAGCTCACGCTCAATGGAATGACCATACTCTTCAGCTTGAGCAATTGCTGTCTCTACTGAAATAATAATGTCTCCAAGTGGTTCAACTTCGTTATCATCCAGTTCGTCATTCTCAAGCTCATCATCTTCACTTACTTCATAGATGATTTCAAGCTCGTCTTCACCTGTTTCCTGTAATGCAAAGGAAAGAACATCCGTCGGTTTATCGAAGCCACGGTATTCCTTGTTTAATTCATGGATTCTTTGATCATCAACAAAGGTTAGTGACACTTCACCTTCCTCGAATTCTTCCTGCTCACCAGCTAGCTTCAATAGCAATTGTAATTTCTCGATAAAATCCGGTGTGATTTCATGTAAATTCTGTTCGTCAATCCATTCCAATGTTAATCTAGACATTGCCCTTTACCTCCGATTTCGTATCACTTGGATACTCGATTCGCGAATGAAAAATACCGAGTAGAGTTTCATTTAACGTCTTAGCGATCGTATCTAATTCTTTAAGTGTAAGATCACACTCATTAAATTGTCCATCATCAAGTCGTGATTTAATAATTTTGTGAACCATCGAATCAATTTGTTCCATAGTCGGGTTACGTAATGAACGTACCGCTGCTTCTACACTATCAGCAATACCAACAATCGCCGCTTCCTTTGATTGCGCCTTGGGACCCGGGTAACGAAATTCTTCCTCTGTTATTTCACTAGGGTCTCGTCCATCACTTTCGGCCAGCTTCTTCGCTTTGTGGTAGAAGAAACCTAATAATGTAGTTCCATGATGTTGTTCTGCGATATCTCGAATTAGCTTGGGTATCTTATGTTCCTTTAGCATTTCTACACCATCGCGCGGATGTGCAATAATGATAGATTTGCTAAGTTCAGGTTCAATTCGATCATGCGGATTCTCGATATTTGTCTGATTCTCGATAAAATAGCTTGGACGCTTAGTTTTGCCTATATCATGGTAATAGGAACCAACTCGGCATAGAAGACCATCTGCACCAATTGCCTCAGCTGCTGCTTCTGATAAATTACCAACCATAATGGAATGGTGATAAGTTCCCGGCGTTTCAGTTAACAATTTACGAAGTAAGCTATGATTCGGATTCGATAGTTCAACCATTTTAAGTGGTGATAAAATACCAAAGGCAACTTCAAAAAATGGCAGTAGTCCGATTACAAGCATGGAGGTCAGTATACCACCAGCCGCACCAAATGTAATAGACAATAAGGCATCTTTACTCGTAACATCACTAGCAAGCAGCTGAAGCGATCCAACTGCGAGAATACCAAAAAAAGATATGAGCACGCCTGCTTTAAGAATTGTTGAACGCTGGCTTGCTTTCTGTATCGTGAAAATCGAAGCAAAACATACAACAAGTGCCACAAAGCCATACCGGAAATCAAATGGTTGTATATGCTCCATATCAAAAATAATGGATGCAAACAGAGCAAATAACACCGATGTAATATAACCTAATTGGACATCAAGTAAGATGACGATCAACATCACTCCTACTCCTATCGGTGCTAGAAAGGCAATACTCGGACCTTGCACATTCTGAGCGATTGCAAATATTTTCATTATGAGTAAAGTAAGCGAGAAAATAACTAGTAGCATGATTAACTGAGAATTGTTGTAATGTATAGAGAGCTTATTACGCCTTGCTAGCATATATAACATCGTACAACAAAGCAGAACAATGACCATTAAACCAACATGTGAAGAATAGTTTGCTTTATCCTTCAGAAGGCGATTCTTCTCGAGCATATCATATTTATCCTGCGTGATGATCGTACCTGATTTAATGAGCTCTTCGCCTTTATTAATATAAATCGGCTTCACATTTTCTCTTGCCTTAGCCCTTGCTTCATTCGTCCCCTTCTCATCAAGAAACCTATTCGGTGTAATTACCGCTCGGCAAATCTCCTGTACAATCTCACGAGAAGTTGCTTTTGAGAGGACTGACATATTAACTTGCTCCGAGACTTTAGCTCGTACAGATTGAACATCAACTATTTGATCCATCATAAGTTTAGATACAATTTCACGTGTTACTGGCAGCATTTCGGCTACATCTTCGACAGTTAAGCGTGGAAATTTATATAGAACTTCTTCAGGAATCTTATAAGCCTGATCGCTTACCTTTTGTCTAATCTCAGCAATTAATTCCTCGCTGTATAAGTGCTTATCTGAGAAACCCTTAATCGTCTGATTCTGAACCTCGCTGATAACAGAAGTAATGACAGTCCGATACAAGTTGACTTTATCCTCATACTTCGTTTCTGCATCACTATTAATCGTATTTATTTTGGTATATACCGCATAAATCGCATCATCGGTTCGAAAGTTCACATTCTTATAATCATCCGGGACCTTCTTGGCTGCTTCTTCTTTAGCCAGTTCAGTCGCTTCATCATTCTCAATTTGTTTAGGTGCATAAATAGTCTTCTCAACAGGTAGTCCTAATTGAATATCATATTTCTGTGGAACCAGAGGACCAAGAAGAGAAATATAGAAAATAAGGCCCATAAGAACATAAAGTAATAATCGCATCCACAAGCTGCTTCTCCACCCGAAGAGACGTGTTTCCTGCTTGTCCACCTTATTCCATTCTCGCTGCATCGTGATCATTCCTTTACTCGATTTTGAAGCCTTATAAGTGAATGGCCCGAATTAAGACTGGTGATGTTTCTCTGCTTCGTGATTATAGGCAACTATAATTTTTTGTACGAGAGAGTGACGAACAACGTCCTCTTCAGTAAAATGGATAAATCCGATTTCTTCAATCCCTCGTAATATTCGATTGGCTTCCACTAAACCAGAAGATTTACCACGCGGCAAGTCAATTTGGGTAATATCGCCCGTAATGACCATTTTGGATCCAAAGCCAAGCCGGGTTAAGAACATTTTCATTTGTTCCGGTGTCGTGTTCTGCGCTTCATCCAAAATAATAAAGGAATCGTCAAGCGTACGACCACGCATATAGGCAAGAGGCGCAATTTCAATGATTCCCCGCTCTAGCATCTTAGCTACCTGATCGACGCCTAGAACATCATATAGTGCGTCGTAGAGAGGTCTTAAATAGGGATCTACCTTCTCCTGTAAATCTCCCGGAAGAAACCCTAAGCTCTCACCCGCTTCCACAGCTGGTCTAGTCAGCACAATTCGTTTCACTTTATTTGCCTTCAGGCTTGCCACAGCAAGTACGACTGCGAGATAGGTCTTACCTGTTCCGGCAGGACCAATTCCGAACACAACGTCATTTTTATTAATCAGTGTAACATATTGACGTTGACCAATTGTTTTAACCCGAATTGGTTTACCTTTATTCGTCGTCGTGATTTCACCTTTAAACAAGGAAAGCAGCTCATCGGTTCTCATCTGCTTGGATAACTCTAATGCATAGCTAATATCGCGTTCCGTGAGGGTGTAATTACCACGTATCAATTCAAGCAACACATCAAACAATTGCTTAAGTGAATCTGTTTCTTTAAGCGATCCTTTTATCGTAATTTCAGCATCTCTCGTAAAAATTTGTGCATCTGTTTGTTTCTCGATCATATGCAGAAATTTATCTTGAGCACCTAACAGTCCAAGCGCTTCTGCTGAGTTGTTTAATTTCACTTTTGCTACATGCCCATTATTGGTATCTGTCAACAATACTCATTCTCCTTGCATCACAATAGGTTGTTCTTGCATAATTAATTCTTCGACTCCAAAATGCACTTCAATATAAACTTTACCACTGTCTGTTTTCTCATGCAAAATTTTTTCCGAAACAATCCGTCCTTCTGGTCCTACTTGTGCCAAAAGCTTCACCCTTGCTTGCTCAATACCTATCTTACGAGCCTCTTCAGAGTCAATAGATTGCTCCACAACTTTACTATCCATTAGTTTCTCGCTAATCCATCCAAATGGCAGAACAAAGTCACGCCACTTCAGTGTGTTACGAGTCTGACTTGTCTCATATTCTGCAAACGGAATTTTACCATATCCCGACAATTGAACAGCTCTTGTACCTAAGACGAGATAACCCCTTGATTTTGTTTCACCTGTTAGCACTTTATAATATTTTTTTAGTGGAGTTTCAATAGTGGAAGTATACCATACCAGTCCTTTGACCTTACCCTCAGCGACGACAATCTGGCTATGACTTTCATCTCCAATTATTCCAGAGATCAGCACATCCCCTTTACGCACATAGGTATTTACTGTTACAAGGGGCTTACCTCTTTGTGCCATAATTTCTGTCACAAGCGCATTCTTGGAAGCTATGAAATTGCGAGGACTTACAGGAGGCTTGACATCTGGTTTACGCGCTTCTACAACTTGAATGTTAACATAGGTTCCTTTAATCTCCACACCAATCCATGCTGTATCAGGTAATGCTGCTTGTAATTTACGAGCCAGTTCATTTGGATCATCCAACTTCATTTTCCATTGCAAACGATAAATACCTTGTTTGTTAGCCGCTTCAAGTATTTGAGCTGTTGTTATTTTATCATTACCCGTTATATTGATTTGCCAAATTAGCGACGAAAGCAAATATAAAGAAACCGCAAATGCTGCGACTCCCCCAAGAAACACTTTACGTCTACTCAATTTATCCAGTACAAAAGGAAAACCCTTACGATCGATAACCCGCATCACACAGCCTGTCCTACGTAAAAGCTGACGCATACGAAAAAAGTCGCGAAGGGTAACTTTGAACTCTCCGCTCTCCTCATCCTTAAATCGTATATCCCAAATTGTCATAGAATTTGCCAGAGCACTATTGAGAAAGGAATGAATCGACAGTTGACCAGGTTGTCCAATCTTCGCCACGCGCCCTCTAGTAATCGTCACACAAACATATCCACGCACCCACATAAACAGTGGAGATTGCATAATATTACCCTCCCTATGACTATATAAATGAATCAATTTCATAACTCATTGAAACCATTAAATTGATTTCAATGTCACAAGAATAAATGTTTCAATTCCCTATTAGGAACAACAGTAAATTCGCAATACATTTGGAACTTATTGAACGAAACTACTTCGGAAGTGAATACATGTACCGTATTAGCCTGGTATATATTCCACTCCCGTAATAATCCCCTCTATAAACACTTCTTCCGCCAAAATTGCACGAATCACTAAATTCTGACCGGTGACTTCAACCTGTCCTTTGGATAACTGCAGCTTGAGCTGCTCACTTGAGAAGTGAAGTACACCACGATGATTCTCAATATACAATTGGACGTTGCCGATCATCGTAATACGAGGCAAATCGTGAACGACGTCTTGCGGCAAATCAAGCATATTTGCTGCGATTTGATTTAATAGGCGAGGTAAGCGCATCGTTCTCCGGACCTCCTGCAGAGCATAGGCTTTTTACACCTTATGCGTGAGGACGGTCGTTTATGAAACGCTAACGAAATTAGTGCTTGCTTAATGGGTCTTGACGGAGGATTGACGGCTCGTTAACGGATGATTACCGGTCGATTGACGGCATTTCCTTTATTTCCGGTATCTCGAGGGCAGGGGAATTGAACTGGAAATAAAAAAGACGATCCTATTAGGCGTAAAACTCACTAATAGGACCGTCTTGATTGATCGCTTGCCATCGTAATGGCTAGCGTATTTGCTTCTTCTTGGCGCGAGGCGGGCCAAGAATCTCTGCCCACAGCACGCCTTGAACCAAGGCGTGCTTGCTCGGCCTCGGCCCGTTCCTCTGCAAGGAACGGGTAAGGTCTCCGGCGGAGATATCACTCTCCGCCGTCCTAACCTCCATCACACGACGCTCTGTGTGATGAGAGGTGTCCGCCAGCGGCCTTGTGGGCCGCGCTGGCGCTTCATCTATCCTACCGCCCATATGTGGGGCGGTAGGATGCTCGCTGCGAGCCACAGTCCGTGGCTCGCTGTCAAACAGCGGCGTTCCTGCTTCGCCGCTCCCGCCAAATGACGGCATCTTCGTGCCGCCGCCACTTGCTTTCTTAGTGCTCTTCGAGAACACAGAATATATAGCGCTAATCACAATTGCGACAATAAACCAATATTGCGATATAAAATCAAATAGCGCATCCATCGCAATTATTCTCCATCCGGTTTATCTGAATCCGATACCTTACTTAATGAATTACGCATCTGTGTATCCGCATCAATATTCTTGTAGTTCATATAATCCATAACGCCAAGCTTACCCTGACGAAGCGCTTCTGACATCGCCTGTGGCACTTGCGATTCAGCTTCAACAACCTTAGCGCGCATCTCAACTACCTTCGCTTTCATCTCTTGCTCCTGCGCTACTGCCATTGCACGACGCTCTTCTGCTTTTGCTTGAGCAATTCGCTTATCAGCCTCGGCTTGCTCAGTTTGCAAGTGAGCACCGATATTCTTACCCACATCGACGTCCGCAATATCAATCGATAAGATTTCAAATGCTGTACCAGCATCTAGACCTTTATCCAGCACAGTACGGGAAATTAAATCTGGATTTTCAAGAACATCCTTATGTGAGGCACTCGAACCGACTGTCGTAACAATACCTTCACCTACACGGGCAATAATGGTCTCTTCACCAGCACCACCAACGAGGCGATCAATATTCGTCCGAACAGTTACACGAGCAATTACCTTAACTTCAATTCCATCCTTAGCAACTGCGGATACAGTTGGTGTCTCGATAACACGCGGATTAACACTCATCTGAACCGCAAGTAGAACATCACGACCAGCAAGATCAATTGCCGCAGCCCGTTCAAACTCAAGCATAATATTGGCACGATGTGCGGCAATTAGTGCATTAACAACACGGTCTACGTTACCACCTGAAAGAAAGTGACTTTCAAGCTGATTAATAGTTAGACCTAGTCCCGCTTTAGTTGCTTTAATGAGCGGATTAACAATCCGGCTCGGAATAACTCGACGGATACGCATAGCGACAAGTGTTAGAATAGATACACGCACACCAGAAGCTACTGCTGAAATCCACAACATCACAGGTACAAAACTAAAGAAAATAATAACAGCTACTAGAACTAAACCAATAATAATAAGTTGAAAAATTTGGGGATCCACTGAAACGCCTCCTATAATCTAATTGATAACCCGGGTTACAACAACACGTACACCTTCAACTTGAATAACCTCAACTTCACTACCACTCGGAATAAACTCTCCCAAGGTTACGACATCCACACGTTCCTTATTGATCATAGCCGTGCCCGCTGGTCTTAGCGGAGTTAATGCAGCTCCTCTTTGACCAATTCGAAACTGTTGATCAGGAGAGCTAATGTAGCCTTCTTCAGTTGTCAGACGGTCTCGCAGGATAAATCGTCCCCAGGTTATATGGTGCCTGAAGAACTTTAGAACAATAACTAGTGTTACAATCGATAGCAGTATAGCAGCAACAATCGCAAAACGAATGTTTCCTGTTAGACCTGCAGCTTGTACAACACCTGCATAAATACAGACGCCGCCAGCGATTCCTAGCAGACCAAAGCTAATAATCACAAGCTCAAGCAGAACGAGCACTATTCCAATTACGAATAGGATGATATGACTATAATCTGCATATCCTGCCGCAAATTGACCGAAGAAGTACAATCCAAAACCGGCGATTCCAATAATGGCAAAGAGACCTTTTTTCAAGAAAAGTATTTCAAGTATAATGCCAATAGTCCCGATATACAGCAGTAATATACAGACAAGCGGCGAAGTTAAAACATCTATCCAAAAATCCATATGCCAGCTAATCCTCCCTCTGTCTCAACATAATAAGCTTTGCCTATTACTACGATTGTTACAACTATAGGTTTCACAATTTTACCACAAGACAAGAAGATACGATTCGACCACAAGTGAGATTAATTCTATGGGACACATAGAAAAGACCGAGAGGAGATAACCCCTCTCGGTCTCTTTTAAAATTGTTATGAAAGTAACTGTTGAACGAACTGATTAACAACCTTACCATCAGCAAGTCCTTTAACCTTAGGCATAAGAGCCCCCATCAATTTTCCCATATCCGCTTTCGAGGAAGCGCCCACTTCTTGGATCGTCTGCTGTACGATAGCTTTAACTTCTTCCTCAGTTAACTGCTGCGGCAAGTACTCCATGAGAATGGCAATCTCAGCTTGCAGATTTTCAGTTAGGTCATCACGACCGGCTTTACCGAATTCTTGGAGGGAATCTTTGCGTTGTTTGATCTCACGACTCAGAATTTCAAGCACTTCATTGTCATCTAAAGTTTTGCGCTGATCAATTTCGATGTTCTTGATCGCACTACGAACCATACGAATTACGGAGAGTTTAAACTTGTCCTGACTCTTCATCGCTTGTTTCATGTCCTCGTTCAATCTTTCGCTTAAGCTCATTTCCGCAGGAACCTCCTAGAACTTTCTTTTACGAGCAGCCTCAGATTTCTTTTTGCGCTTAACGCTAGGCTTCTCATAGTGTTTGCGTTTCTTAACCTCTGCTAATACGCCATCTTTAGCGATGGTACGCTTAAAACGACGAAGTGCAGCATCTATAGTTTCATTCTTACGAACGCGAGTTTCCGACACCAGTTTTCCCTCCCTCCGAACAGACCGTCCAAGACAAAGCGGTTCATCAAACTACATTATATGTGAAAATCAAAGGTTGTGTCAACCTCAGACACAATCCTTTTTTGAACTTCAAAAGATTTTTTTTTGGAAGCCCATCTATGTAAGTGATTTTGCTACTCCAAGTGGCGCAAGCTTTGCCCCACCGAGCAAATGATAATGGATATGGAATACCTCTTGGCCACCGTTTTTACCACAATTGTTAACAATTCGGTAACCTGTATCCGCAATATCAAGTTCTACTGCTACCTTGTAAGCGGCACGTTGAATTTCTCCCATCAAGTTCCAGTCATCATCTTCTACATCATTGAGTGAAGCAATGTGCTTTTTCGGAATAACTACTACGTGTACTGGAGCAGCCGGATTAATGTCATGAAAAGCGACTACATCATCGTTTTCAAATACTTTATTAGCTGGAATCGATCCTTTTGCTATTTTACAAAAAATACAATCCATATTCATCTCTTCCTTTCAACAGATTCATTTATTTCCATAGTAACGGATTTACGATTAAATCGCAAAATAGACTATAAGTCTAATTTAGGGTAGACGATTTCGTTTAGTTAGAATACACTGATAACAAGAGGAAACGGCTACGCGTCCTTAAAGACGGAGCGTTTCTTAAGGTGATACCTAGAATTTATTAACCGAGTGTTCTAAATTCTTTATCACTAGAGAAATATCTGAGAGGTGACTCAAATGAAAAGCTATATGCGTGCTGATACCCAAAAAAAACGGAAAATTGTTATTGAAACTGCTTTGCGAATGTTTATTGATAAAGGCTTTGAACAGGTATCAGTCGATGAAATCATTGCAGAGGCAGCTATTTCAAAAGGAACCTTCTATCACTATTTCAAATCAAAAGACGAAATATTATGGGAATTGACACGTAATCATCTGGATACGATTGAACAGTGGCAACAAGTGACACCTACAAAGGTCATGTCGCTTGAAGGTCATATTAATCGACTCTTTTTAGACTTAGCGTCTAATATAAGCAAACATCCTCGTTTGATGCAATCCATGATTGCCCTTTACTTACAAAATAAGACCGCTCAAAACATCCAAAACGAATTTATTCAGAAGCTACGAACTGCAATCAACTACTGGTTACCTGAGCCGCACAAAGCTGAACTGCTCACCATTACTTTCTTAGGCACAACACTCAAGTGGTGTGCAATGAAAGAGCAAGAGCAAGACCTAGCTGAATTGCTGCGAAGTAATCTAGCGTGGGTGTGGGCAGGTATACGAGTAGATGGTGTTGACCTAATGACAGATCTGGAAGTTACTTCTAAGGAGGAATACAAAATGAAAGTCGCCATTATTGGTGGAGGATTAGCTGGACTAACGGTTGGTGCTTATTTATCAGAAAATCCAAACGTGGAAGGTATTCTATTTGAACGAAGTCCACAGCTTGGAGGAAGAGCTTTTACTTATGAGAAATCAGGTTTCACCTTAAATTACGGTGCACATGCCCTATATGGTATGGATCGTCATATTCTCACTAGCATGGAGAAAGAACTTGGACTTTCTTTTTCGTCCAAATCTGTCGATAAACGCAAAGTAATGTATGCCAAGAAAGGTCAATTGACGCCTGCCCCACTTGATTTCGTTAATCTAGTTAAAACAAATCTATTAATCACCAAGGATAAAATGAGATTTGTTGGGGAAATCGCTGCGATTATGGCGAATATTCATAACTTACGTAATTATGCAACGCTCGGAGATTTCCTTGCTGAATCAGGTGCAAGTGAAGATGTGAAGGAATTATGGGAGCATCTTGTCTGCTCGAATTTCTTCATTACACCAGAAGAAGCCCGCAAGGTACCAGGAACTTCTATTGCTAAGTATTATCACAACTTATTCTTATCTAATAAGCCAGTCGGATATGTTCTCGGCAGCTGGGCTGTTATTACCAATCAACTGAAGAATAAAATGGAATCTTCCGGTCGTTTTGAAATAACACTGAGAGAAGCAGCGGAGTCAATTCGCTACGCAGATCGTAAATATATCATTACAACCAAAAACAGAGAAATGGCTTTTGATAAGGTGATCTTTGCCATGCCAGTTCAACAAGTCATCAAGCTGCTAAAAGGAACTGCATGGGAACCTTTCTTCACACCATATGAGAACAATACGCCTACTGAGGTTATGGTATATGATATTGGCCTTGATAAGGTTGTAGCCAGACCTTTCAGCTATATTTCCGATATGGGAAACAAAATGTTTATCACTGATGTATCAGCAACCGATCATACACTAGTTCCAAGCGGCGGTCAGTTATTGCAGGGTGTAGCTTATCTCAATGATGACTTTGATAATGAGGAAGATCGCAAAGCTTATCTTGATAATAAACAAACCCAAATGGAATTGTTATTCGATACCTATTATCCTGGCTGGCAAGAAGCAGTAGCTGTAAAACGTGTATCCAAGCGCGCTATGGTAGCTTCTGTGAAAAATATCAACTCTAACAATCTATTGCCGACCAAGGTAGAGAATGTGCCTTTCTTGTTCTGCGGTGATGGCTGTGAAGGTAAAGGGGAGCTTGCAGAGCGTTCCTTCTCCTCTGCTCGTTTAGCTGCCCAATTGATTATCAACGAAGTTCAGGGAACAAGCTTATAAAGTTTATTACGGTACTGTTACTTTCTTGTAAATCTTCTATATAGTTTATGCTATAAACTATTTATAGATTAGAGATTTATTATAGAAAGGACATTAGCAATGCAATACCAACATAAGAATCAGGCACAAAGACGACGACGTAAGCTATTTATGCGATCTGTACTTGGAGTTATAGGAATTGGAATCCTTACAGGACTCATATGGATAACCTTCCCTCTCTCTACTTCAATTAAAGCTGAAAGTCAAACAGATTATTCAGCACAATCGTTTGCAAGTTTTGATACCGTCAATCTGACAAAGCAGATTCCCGAGGAATTTAACGGCAAGGTACGTAAAATTGCTTATTTGACCTTTGATGATGGTCCAAGTAAATACACAGACGAGTTACTGGATTTGCTGCAAAAACACAACATTCAAGCAACCTTCTTCATGCTGGGACCAAATATGCTTAAATATAAGGATGAAGTTACAAGAATGGATCAAGAAGGACATTATACAGGCTTGCACAGTATGTCACATGATCACAAAACCTTATATCGCAGTGGCGGACCAACTAATTTTATCCGTGAATTTACTGAAGCGCAGGAAATTGTACACAGTATCACTGGACAAAAACCGACTCTTATACGTGCGCCGTATGGAAGTGCTCCACAAATTGGCGATTCATTCCGAGAGGCGATTGCAAATGCAGGTTTTAAAATGTGGGATTGGACGATCGATTCGAACGATTGGAAATATCCTAAGCAGCCGGACGCAATTGTAAAGGGAATTAAATCATCGGTTCATAGAAACATCGAGGTTATCTTATTTCATGAGAAACAGCAAACAATCGATGCACTGCCTGAAATTATCTCCTACTTAAAGGAGCAAGGCTATGAATTTGAAGCGTACCAGCCACAAGCCCATATTGTCATGAATTTTCATCATGATAATCGATTATAGGAGAAGCATGATATGAAATTAACTAAAATAAGCCTCGTACTGTTATTATCACTATTCTTGCTTACAGGCTGCGGTGACAAATCGAAGGACAAAGCAATCGCAATCCTGAATGATTATATGACGATTGAGCAGCAATTCGATGCCATTCTGAAAAATATCGTTGAACTGGAAAACAAGGATCAACAAATGTATCAAGAAATCCTGAATCAAGGAAAGAAAAATAGCAAGCAAGCAGAATCATCCATCGCAATCGCCCTGGATACAGTTGAAGAACGAAAAGCTGCAATCGAGCAAAGTAAAATAGTCCTGCAATCTGCCGATCAGGAATTTAATAGTTTGGAGCAAGTAATCAAGAAAATCAAAAATGTTTCTGATAAGAAGCATGGACAAAAACTACTAGATCTTTTTAACGCTCGAAATAAGATTTTTGATGATTTATACAGTCAATATATGACAGGTTTAAATTTAGACAAAGAGTTATTTCAGATGCTAGGTGACGATAAGTCACATCTCAAGGAAATCAATCAACAAATTGCAAAGCGCAATCTTGCTTTTGATGAAGTTAGCAAGTCAATGACAGAGTTCAATCGCGTATCCGAGCTATTTCAACAAGAAATTATGTCTTTCCTTAATACAATTGGAATACCAGATCCAGCAAGTAGTCAGTAAGGATCGAGACAAGTAGAAACGGTTTCACCGTCCTCATAGACGGATGCGTTTCTTAGGGTGATACATAGAAATTATGACACGAAGGTTATAATTTCTATATCACTAAAAAAAGTATTAAAACATAAAAAATGGCGGTACAGGGTGGTTAATCCTGTACCGCCATTCTTCAACTATCTATTTTTCTTAGGTAAGTAAACGATCACTTCTGTGCCTTGACCAAGTTCACTTCGGATTTCGATATGACCACCATGGAGCTCAACAAATTCATTGCAGATTGACAAGCCTAATCCACTGCCTGAGTAACGACTTGAGCCTTTATAGAACTTATCCTTCACATATTTCAAGTCATGAAGCGGAATGCCTTCACCAGAATCATTCACATGGATTTCATACATTGGCTCTGCATTAACTGTCGATAATTCGATTGATCCATGCGCTGGAGTAAATTTAATCGCATTATCTACGAGATTGATCATAATTTGTTTTAATCGATTATATTCTCCATCAATGATTAGGGATTCCTTGCAAAGCTTTACAATTAGAGATAAATTTTTGTGCGCACATGCCGCCATATACTGACTGCTAATATCTTTTACGATTACATTCAAATCGACTTCCTCAGGCACAATCTTGATTGCCCCAGACTGAAGCTTGGAGAAGTCAAGTAAATCCTCTACAAGTCCGATTAACCGATCCGTCTCCTTGGAGATGATCCGAAGCCCCATTCGCAATTCTTCCTCATTCTGGTATCCATCTAAATCTAGTGTCTCATTCCAGCCTTTAATTGAGGTTAATGGTGTTCGTAATTCATGCGAAATAGATGAAATAAAATCATTTTTTAACTGTTCGTTCCGTTGTATTTCACTGCTCATATAGTTAAGCGAATCGGCAAGATCACCTATCTCATCCGGATGCCGCTTAATAGCTTTCATATTATAATTYCCTCGAGCAAATGCCTTTGCAACAACGGTAAGTTCTCGAATAGGCTTTACTATGGTACCCGCCATCAGGAGAGATGCAGCAATGGATAAAATGATCACTCCTAGTCCGATAGCAAGCATTAAATAGAAGAACTTCAGGAGAGTTTGATCAATCAGCTCGAGTGAGGTCGTATAGCGCAGAACGCCAACTACTTTCCCATCTTCTGTGAGTGGATTCGATAAAGCAAGAATTTTCTCGCCTGTTTCGTTGTTTGTCCCGATCCAAGTTCCTTGTTCTCCCTTATAAGCAGCTTTAACATCAGGAGTATCTACTTTAGCATCTGAATGAATGCCGTAAGACTCCATTACAACTGTGCCATCAAGATCTATAATTTCAGTTCGCGTATTTTTATCAACTGGACTATTTTCAATAATAAACCTCGATTTATTGGCTAAAGAATCTGTTTGCAGATTTTTATTATAGAACGTAATCGAATAATTTGACTGTAATGTTAACGCTCTATTTGCGCTATCATAATAATACTGCCATACAGTGCCCATGGATAAAACACCCAGCACGACTACAACTGATAAAATGATGATGATAAAATACCAAATCAATCTGCTCTTAATACTTCTCAATGTGGATCCTTCTTCCAGATATAGCCGCAGCCCCACACCGTACCAATATATTGAGGATTAGAAGGATCGTCCTCAATCTTTTGACGAATCCGTCTTATGTTCACATCCACTATTTTAAAATCGCCTACAAAATGACGTCCCCATACTTGGTCTAAAATATCATCTCGAGATATCGTTTTATTAGGCGACTCCATAAATAGCTTCATAATATGAAACTCCGTAGGGGTCAGTAAAATATCTTGTGAATTCTTTAATAATTTATGCTCATCAAGAGAAAGCATAAAGGGTCCAGAATGAATTTCTTCAGTTGTTATCAGTTGTTCTCGTGAAGCTAAGCTTAAGCGTCGGCTTAAGGAATTTATTCTAGCGACTAATTCCGTTGGCGAGAATGGCTTGGTTACATAGTCATCTGCACCAAGCTCCAAGCCTTTGACTTTATCCATGTCCTGCCCCTTAGCAGTAAGCATAATAATGCCAATATGAACATGATTTTGTCTCAACCATTTACAAATATCAAAACCAGTAAGCGAAGTTGGGAGCATAACATCAAGTAAAGCGATCTGAACATCCTGATGCTCCTGTACAAGCTGAATCGCTTCTTCACCTGTGCTCGCTTCGATTACCTGATAGCCGATTCGCTTTAAATTTATTTTGACAAATCCGCGAATGGATTCTTCATCTTCTAATAAAAGCACTTTAGGTTCCAAACTGGTACCGCCTTTCTTTCCTTACCTTTCAATTAACTTGATATTATTTTGTAAATATTCAAGGTCAATCTTCATTTGTTCATACTGCTTGCGCTCTTTCTCTGACATCTTATTATCCAAATAATCTGGAATAATTCCAACATAATAACGATCATATTTTGTTCCAAGATCGATATACTTTAGCTTGGACTCATTCAACTTCTTCTTGACTTCATCTTTATTGGATTTATTATAATAGCGAATAGAGGCCAATTCAGCAAGCTTCTTTCCTTTCTGGTTCACATAATAGAAGCTCGTTTCACCAGTTTCACTATTTTTGTCTATCTGAAGAGATGATTTCCAGGAATCAGGAATGTGAAGTCCATAGCCCGCATCATAATCATCGTAGGTGTAATATACAGGCAGCAGTCCAACATCTCCGTTCCATCTATTCCAAACGGTACGATAAGCCATATCTGCATAACTTGCATCAGGCGTTACTTCTTCTAATAGTGGAATTTCAATAATGCCATCCGCATTAATATCCATCGAAAAAGCAGCGTAAGGTGTAAAGGTGATTAGATCTTCCTCAGGGTTTGAGGTATTAAATACATCCTTTAACTTGCCATCTTTCATAATGAGCAGGATCGAATAGGCTGAATGTGCTCCTACTCCTACCTCAATAAAAACACCATTTTGCGTGCTTGATGCTTTGCCCACTTTTACATCACTAAAATCATTTATTGAGCCATCAAGCGGCAATTTATCTACTAAAAGAAGTGATTTTCCGTCATAATGATATACACTAGCATCAGCAGTCATTTCATATCGATTATTACGCAAAATAATAATTTCATCCTGCAGATCCTCATTCAGATTGCCAACTTCAATCTTTTCGTAAGGCAGCGTCTCGATTTGACTATAGATTTGATTTTCTAGTTTATATAAATGCATGGTTTTGTTCATATCATTTGTCTCGACGATTCCCAGCATCATTTCCAACTGTCCATCTTTATCCAGATCATCAAAACGTATGAAATCAATATCATTACCTTGAATTTCAATCTGATTTAGCTTGGTCCAACCATTATCCGTCTGCCCCAGTATTATTACACCGAAATTTTTCTCATATTTCTTCTCGACCTTATAGGTTGCATAAGCTTCCATAATCCCATCGCTATCCAAGTCAATTTCTTTTATCGCAACAGATGATTCGGAATTTAAGGGGATATAAACCTGACCTCCTTCCAGTAGCTGAGAGGTAACAGCATTATGTAGCTGATTTAAATCATTTGAAAGTACGGGTGCTCGCATTAATTCTGTAGGATTTTTTTGCATATCACAACCTGTCATCAACAAAATTAACACTACCACGCTCAGAAATCGTTTAAGCTGCATTGCTTACTCCTTCTTATAAAGTTCAGGGATGGTGACGAGCGTATAATTATGCTCGATTAAGTAATCTATTAATTCCGGTAAAAATTCGACCGTATTGTCTAGTTTACCACCTTTGCCGCCAAAACTGTGCATGAGAATTATTCCATTTGGTTTTAAATTTTTCTTAACATTAGCCATCATTTCTTTTTTGGAAGTCCCTGCCCAGTCACGTGTATCAATTGTCCATCCGATCTCTGTATTTCCTGTTTTGCTTATAATCGATTTCACTTGTTTATTCTTGGCCCCGTAAGGCGCTCTGAACCAAGCTGTATTCGTACCAACTGCTTCTTTAATGGCACGATCCGTCTTGGCGATTTGCTGCTTCATTTGATCATTGCTAAGTTTGGTGAAATTCTTGTGATCCCAGGAATGATTGGCAATCGCATGTCCCTCTTTATAAATTCTTTTCATCGTATCTGGATATAATTTCACTTGCTTGCCAACAACAAAAAAGGTTGCAGGTACCCCTTTTTCCTTGAGGATATCTAAAATCTTATTTGTATATTTCTTGTCCGGTCCATCATCAAATGTCAGCGCTACTTTCTTAATTGGAGCCTTAGAAGGCTCGACTTGCTTTGCTTCTACATTTGAACTAAATCCAACGAGCAATAGCAATCCTAATAATAATGAACAACTGAGTAGTACCGATTTCCTTTTCATCTGATCTCCCCCATATTTCCCCATATTTCCCCATCTACAATCCTAACGTTATCTGCTATCAAAAGATTTACGAAATGATTACATAGATGAATACACTATTACTGATTATACGTAAAAACCGTGCAGAATGTTGTCTGCACGGCTAATTTTTTATAAATAGTTTAGAATTTTCCGTAGTATGCGTTTTGATAAATTTCTACAAGCTCTTTTACTAACGGCATACGTGGATTTGCTGTTGTACATTGATCTTCAAAAGCACGGTCCGCCAAATATTCAACTTTCGCTTCAAATTCTTTGGCATCAATTCCTTCTTTTTGGAAGGTTTCAGAGATATTCAGCTTTTGACTCAATTCACGAATCGCTTTGATCAAGGAGTTAACCCCTTCTTCAGTTGTACGTGCAGGCAAACCAAGTACACGAGCGATTTCTGCATAACGCTCATCAGCTACGAAGTGATCGTACTTAGGGAAGGTAGCAAACTTCGTTGGTTTTTGAGCATTGTACTTAATTACATGTGGTAACAAAATAGCATTCGTGCGTCCATGTGGTGTATGGAACTCTCCACCCCATTTGTGAGCTAATGAGTGGTTAATACCTAGGAATGCGTTGGCAAATGCCATACCAGCGATTGTGGATGCATTATGCATTTTCTCACGAGCAACAGGATCTGCATCTTTATAAGATTTTTCTAAATGTTGGAACACAAGCTGGATAGCTTTGATTGCCAATCCATCTGTATAATCATTTGCCATAACCGAAACATAAGCTTCAATTGCATGTGTTAGAACGTCCATCCCCGTATCAGCAACCGCACCTTTTGGTAAGGAGTATACGAATTCCGGATCAATGATCGCTACGTCTGGTGTTAATTCGTAGTCAGCCAAAGGATATTTGGTATTACCTAATTTTTTATCTGTAATAACTGCAAAGGACGTAACCTCTGAACCTGTACCAGAAGTCGTTGGAACGGCAACGAACTTCGCCTTTTGACCCAAACGAGGGTATTTGTATACACGTTTACGGATATCCATGAATTTTTGCTTCAAGTCATTGAAATCTGTATCTGGGTATTCATAGAAGAGCCACATTGCTTTGGCAGCATCCATTGCAGAACCACCACCAAGTGCGATAATACAGTCTGGCTTAAACGAATTCATCATTACTGTTCCACGAGTTACTGTTTCAGTTGACGGATCCGGTTCAACATCAGAGAAAATTTCAATCGATACTGGTGTCTGACGTTTACGTAACCAATATTCCAATTTACCTACATAACCTAACTTCACCATCATAGGGTCAGTAACGATCATAACACGAGAGATATCAGGCATTTTGGCAAGATATTGCGATGAGCCCTTCTCAAAGTACAACTTAGATGGAACTTTAAACCACTGCATATTAACCGTACGATGTGCTACACGTTTAACGTTAATGAGATTCACCGCCGTAACATTAGATGCTGTTGAATTACCACCATAAGAACCGCAACCAAGTGTCAAGGAAGGCATGTTCGTATTATAGATATCACCAATTGCACCATGTGTTGATGGAGAGTTAACAATAATACGACCTGTTTGCAGTCGTGAACCGAATTCTGAGATCACTCCATCATTATTACTATGAATTACAGAAGAGTGACCCATTCCACCAAACCTGACAATTTCTACTGCTCGAGTAATACCTTCATCTGCGTTATTTACTTTGTAGCAAGCAAGAATTGGAGATAATTTTTCTGCAGACAATGGGAACTTAGGCCCTACTCCATCTATTTCTGCAACAAGAATTTTGGTGTCTTGCGGAACTTTAATTCCTGCCATTTCAGCGATCTTCGCTGCTGGTTGACCGACGATATCTGCATTTACGGCACAGGATTCTGGCTTGATAGCTAGTTTAGATAATTTAACCGTTTCTTCCTTGTTCGTAAAATAGCAGCCTTTGGCGATCATTAGTTTTTTAACTTCTTCATATATAGGTTTTTCAATAATAACAGATTGTTCAGATGCACAGATCATACCGTTATCGAATGTTTTGGAAAGAATTAAATCAGTTACGGCTTGCTCAATATTAGCCGATTTCTCGATGAAGCAAGGAACGTTACCAGGGCCTACACCAAGTGCAGGTTTACCAGTTGAATAAGCTGCCTTCACCATACCAGATCCACCAGTTGCAAGTACGAGCGCAACGTTCGGATGATTCATCAAGGCATTTGTAGCTTCAATGGAAGGAGCTTCAACCCACTGAATGCAGTTTTCAGGAGCTCCAGCTGCAATTGCAGCATCACGAACAACACGAGCTGCTTCTGATGAACTCTTCTGTGCAGATGGATGGAAAGCGAAAATGATTGGATTACGAGTTTTGATTGAGATTAAAGACTTGAACATTGTAGTTGATGTTGGATTGGTAACAGGCGTTACCCCTGCAACAATACCGACAGGTTCAGCGATTTTCTGACAGTTATCATAAGGATTGTCATCAATTACACCTACTGTTTTATCATACTTGATACTATGATATACATATTCAGTAGCAAAGATGTTCTTGATAATTTTATCTTCATAAACACCACGTTTAGTTTCTTCATGCGCTAGTTTAGCAAGTACCATATGCTGATCTAATCCCGCTATTGCCATCGCATGAACAATTTCATCGATCTGCTCCTGATTTAGAGCCATGAACTCACCAAGCGCTTTCTTTGCTTTCTGCACGAGTCCATTAATTTGCTCTTCTGCGGATACCACTTTAGTAGTCTCTTTCCCTGTAACTGTAGTCATTTTCTCTCTCCTCCAATTATAATTATTCGTCTAAAAAAAATAATACGTGAAATTTTTCACAAGTTTCTTTAAACGTAGGTTTCACTTTAGTTTCTAGTTAGATCATTGTAGTGTAACTCCTCTACACGACTAATTATATAGATGGGAGAATTGTTAGTATGTGAAAATAATCACAACTTAGAAACTGTTACCGCTTACATTTTAAAATATTATTAATTACCTGATTATGAAATTGATGAATTTACATAAAGAAACGTCAGAAAGCGACTATGTGCTTCTGACGTTTATACCTTGTTAATCATTTATTTAAGATTGAAAGACCCGTGTAATTATCCGTAATCAATATGTTCGCATATTCACCCATAAGCGCCCCATAAATCGCATCTACTCGCTTCGGTCCGCCGCATACCAGGATCGATTGTTCCTTTTTGTGTAGTTCTTTAGGATCGATTCCGATTGTGCGTTGATTCATTTCCTCACTGCAAATTTGGCCCTGCATATCGATATACCTTGAACAAATATCACCAACCGCTTTGGAATGAATCATTCGCAGATCGTCATCGGAAAAATATTTGGTATTAATCAGTACCGAATCTGCTGTAGGTACTCCTACTGTAAACAAGGCGATATTCGCGCTTTTACCTAAATCAAGCACTTTGCGTATATGTCGATCTGACTCAATGGTCTCTTTGACGAGCTGGTTATCAACAATCGCAGGTAAAGGCAAATAGTGAGGATTCGAATTAAATGCAGAACCGAATAGCTGCATAATTTCGTGTGCATAAGTATTGATTTCTGAATAACTAACACCACCGTTAAGCTGTACGACAGTTACATTCTTAACGAATTTGTTCTTCAGATGAATTGCCACTTGATATAACGTTGTTCCCCAAGAAGTCGCCAGGATATCTTCATCTTTGATATTCTGATATAAATATTCTGCTGTCGCTTCTCCTAGATATTGCTTGACTGTTCGTTCCTCATATTGCGGAACTGGTACGACGATAACCTTCTGAAGTGAAAATTTATCCTTAAGTTTAGCAGCGATTTGTTCACTGTCATCCGTTGGATCCATGATTTTGATCTGCACAATACCTTCAGTTTTCGCTTGTTGCAATAAGCGAGATATAGTCGGCCTAGATACATTGAGTTTACGTGCAATATCTTGCTGACTATAGTCCAACTGATAATACAACTGTGCAACAGAGATCATCTTGCGAAGCTTGTCTTCGTCACTCAAATTTATCACCGCATTTCAATAAATCAAATGTGTAGCGTCACCTATTTCCCTTCTGATAAGGAATACCGTTAGCAGCAGGGCCGACTGTCTTGCCAACAAAACCTGCTAAAACTAGAAGGGTTAGTGCATAAGGGAAGATGTAAATAAAATCTACTGGGATATAATCGGTTAACCCATAGATTTGGAAAATTGGTTTAAGTGCAGACGCAATTCCAAAGAATAACGCTGCGAACATACCTGCAATCGGTCTCCATTTACCAAAAATTAAAGCAGCCAAGGCAATATAGCCTTGTCCTGAGATCGTGTTATGAGAAAAGTTACTTGTTGTTGTCAGAACGACTGTCGCTCCACCAATCGCTGCTAAAGCTCCACTTATCATAACGCCAATATACCGCATCTTGAACACGTTGATTGCAACGGAATCCGCTGCTTTCGGATGCTCACCAACTGCACGAAGACGTAAACCAAATCTAGTTTTATAGAGGACAAACCAAGCAACCAAAACTATTATAAACATTAAATAGCTTGATGGATACATATTAAATAGTGCATTTCCTAAATAAGGAATATCAGCAAGGAAAGGAATTTCCCATTTACTAAACACATTCTGTAGTGTTGGTGTCTGAGCTGAACCATTAAGTATGATTTTGGAAATATAAAGCGTAAGTCCAATAGCTAAAAAGTTTAATGCTACCCCACTCACAACCTGATCTGCTCGAAATGTAACCGAAGCTACCGCATGAGGCAAGGAGAAAATAATTCCTGCTATTATAGCTGAAATTAACCCAATCCATGGGGACCATGCACCGAGTTGTAAGCTCGTTTCACAATAGTAGGTGATAATGGCAGATGTAAAAGCACCAACAATCATCAACCCTTCTAGGGCAATATTGGTCACTCCGGATCGCTCAGAAAATAAACCGCCAAGCATCGCAAATACGAGTGCCGTTGCGAATACAATCGTATTATGGACTAAATCACTAGATAGTTGTAGCCATTCCATAACGATCACCTACTCCTTTCTTTTCTTGAATCTTAATAATAATTTGACCATTTCACTAGCAGCAACGAAGAAAATAACAATTGCAACCACAATATTGATTAGTTCCTCTGGAACGTTAGCACCAAATTTGATGCCTGCAGCTCCATATGTAAATACAGCTAGTAGAAGAGCACCGAGAATCGTGCCTATTGCACTATTGCGACCGATAAGCGCAACTGCAATCCCGAGCATCCCATACCCTGGAAATGCAGAGTTGACAGCTTGATAATGAAATACTCCGAGTACCTCACAGACACCACCAACACCAGCAAATATACCACTATAAAACATCGCTTTAATAATATTCCCTTTGACATTCACTCCTGCATATTCGGATGCATGAGGATTAAATCCTACAGCCCGCAGCTCATAGCCTTGCTTCGTTTTCCACAAAATAATATAGAAAACAATTGCAAAAGCAATTGCAATGAGTATACCGTAGTGAATTCGCGAATCATCAAACAGCGCTGTTAACCCAGATGAGTTTAACCAAGCACTTTCTTCGATATATTTGGATCGCATTTGTTTTGGCTCAAGCAGGAACGTCTTGATTAAATAATTACCTAAGTATAGCGCGATCCAGTTCAACATAATCGTCGAAATAACTTCATGAACGCCACGCTTAGCTTTCAGGTATCCTGCGATTACGCCCCAGAATCCACCCATTAAGCCACCAACAATAATGGCAAGCGGAACATGCAAGAACCACGGCATTTGAAAGGTGATACCAATAAAAGTCGCGCCAAGCGACCCCATAATAAATTGACCTTCAGCACCAATGTTAAATAGTCCTGTGCGGAATGCGAAGGCAACCGCTAATCCAGTGAAAATAAGCGGTGTCATTTGTCTAATCATTTCACCAACACTGTTCATGCTGCCGAACACATACTCGAATAAGGAAGAGTATGCTAGAATCGGGTTATAAGAACCGATTAACATAACAATTGCGCCTAATAACAATCCAAGAAGGACGGAAACGATTGGAACCAAGGTGCTATCTTTGACGATCAATCGTACTAATTTATTCATGCCGTCCCTCCCTTTCCTCTAGAGTCACTACCTGCCATCATTAAACCTATTTCCTGTTCTGTCGTTTCGTTAGGATACACAATTCCAACAATCCTGCCCTCGTATACAACTGCGATTCGATCTGATAAATTCATGATTTCGTCTAGTTCTAGAGAATATAACAAGACTGCCTTACCATTATCCCGTTGTTCAATTAACTTCTTATGAATAAATTCGATAGCCCCAACATCAAGTCCCCGAGTAGGCTGCGTCGCAATCAATAAATCAGGATCGCTGTCCACCTCACGAGCGATAATGATTTTCTGTTGGTTACCACCTGATAAAGATCTAGCATCCGTAGTTTCACTTGGAGTACGAACGTCATACTCAGCGATTAACTTTTTTGCATGCTGATTAATTTTATCGTAGCTTAAAAATCCTTTATTATTAAATTCTGGTTTATAGTAGTCTTTCAATACCATATTCTCAGCTACCGTAAATTCAAGAACGAGTCCACGTTTTTGGCGATCCTCTGGAATGTAGGCCACTTTATCCTCTGAAATCTTGCGTGGCTTAGCACTCTTAATCGACTCACCCCGTAGAATTACTTCACCAGAATCCATTTTTCGAAGACCGGTTAATACTTCAATTAATTCCTTCTGACCATTGCCATCAACACCGGCAAGACCCAGAATTTCACCACGTCTAACCTCGAATGAAATACCTTTGAGGGCAGGAATTCCTCTATTATCTTTAGCCGTTACGTTCGAAACCTGCAAAATTGCTTCGCCTATTTCTGCATCCTTCTTATCAACACTAAAGCTAACTTTACGCCCTACCATCTTAGATGCAAGATCATCCACCGTTGTATCACTTGTTGAAACACTATCAATTACTTTGCCACGTCTAATAATCGTGACATTATCACTCACAGCCATAATTTCTTTCAGTTTATGGGTAATCAGAATAATAGATTTACCCTCATTAACAAGATTGTGCATAATAGCGATTAAGTCTTCAATTTCCTGCGGCGTGAGTACAGCCGTAGGCTCGTCAAAAATTAATATTTCTGCACCTCTATAAAGCGTTTTCAAAATTTCAACTCGCTGCTGCATACCAACGGAAATTTCACTAATTAAGCGATCAGGATCTACTTGTAACCCATATTGTTCGGATAACTCGATTACCTTTTTTCTTGCTTTGGCATAGTTAATGGTTAATCCTTTAGTTGGTTCAGCACCTAGAATGATATTCTCTACAACCGTATAAGGCTCCACTAACATAAAATGCTGATGAATCATACCAATTCCTAAATCAATCGCTATGCTCGGATCTGTAATATTAATTTTCTTGTCATTAATATAAATCTCACCCTCATCAGGCTGATATAATCCGAACAGAATATTCATAAGAGTCGATTTGCCTGCACCATTCTCTCCTAGCAGTGCATGAATCTCTCCCTTATTCACTTTAAAACTAATTGAATCATTGGCAACGATACCAGGAAATCTTTTGGTTATGCCTCGCATTTCAACAACTGTTTGCTCATTCAACATCAACCATCACCTACCCTACTAGCCTTAGTATGGAATACAAGGCTAGTTCATCTCCAGAAGAAATTGCTTCATCATCCTTAACAGGACAGAAGCATTTCTTAAGGTGAATCCAAGAACGTACAACTCATCAAGCTATACGTTCTTATTCACTAAATAAACTAGCCTTGTATATGTAAAAAGTATCTAATTATGACAATGAATTATTCATTTGGTACTTTAATCTCGCCACTAACAATCTTCGCTTCATATTCTTTGACTTTAGCAAGAACATCAGCTGGTACGTTAGGGTTCTTTTCAGGTAGGCCTACGCCTTTTTCTTTCAAACCAAGCTCAATTATTTTACCTTCAAATTTACCATCAGCCATATCTTTTGAAACAGTCTTAACCGCTTCGTCTACACGCTTCATCATCGAAGTTAGTGTAATCTCGTCACCGAAAGTTTTGGATTGGTCTTTATCAACACCGATTACCCAAACGTTAGGATCTTTCTTCTTACGCTCTTTAGCTTCGTTGAACACACCGTCACCAGTGGATCCAGCTGCGTGGAAAATAATATCATAACCACCATCAAACAAACTAGCAGCAGTTGATTTCCCATCACTCGGAGAATCGAATTTACCTGTGTATATAACCTTAACTGTAGCATCAGGCTTTACTGCTTTAACACCTGCTGCAAAACCTACTTCAAAACGTTTGATTACAGGAATGTCTGCTCCACCAACAAAACCAACTTTGTTTGATTTGGTCATTAAGCCTGCAACAACACCAACTAAGTAGGATCCTTCATGTTCCTTGAACAATACGTTTGCAACGTTCTTGGAATCAGCTACACCATCAATAAGCCCGAATTTCAGGTTTGGATTCAGATCGGCAACCTGCTTAATAGCGTCTGCCATCATGAAACCAATTCCCCATGTTAAATCAGTACCTTGTTTAGCAAATTGTGTTAAATTAGGTACATAGTCTGCGTCACTTGTACTTTGTAGGTATTTTGTATTTTCTTTGTCAAATGCTTGAAGACCTTCCCACGCGCTTTGGTTAAACGAGTTATCGTTTACACCGCCGACGTCAGTAACCATTGCAACTTTAATTTTCTTATCCACTGGCTTCTCAGACGCCTTAGGAGTCTCTGCAGCTGTTGTTGCAGCTGGTGTTGCTACCGGTTTCTCCGAAGGAGATGGTGTTGCTGCCTCCTTAGCTCCACCACATGCTGACAAGAACATTGTCATCATTAAAGATAAAACTAGCGTAATGACCCAACTCTTTTTTTGAATGTGCATTTCGTTTCCCCTCTCAAACTTAAAATTGTCCATGTGCTTTGAAAAAAAGAAAATAATCCCATGAACATATGTCACACTCATTATATGTCATGGGAAAATTCTTGTAAATCAGTTTTCTACTTTTTCTAACTTATATGATAATAAGAATAATTTAATAGACAAATAAATTTCAAAGATTATGGAAGGCTAGCAAAATAAGCTAGTATGATATTTTACCCATAATCACAGCGCGCTCTGCACCTGTGACGTTCGGAAGATTATTTGGAAGTCTCGCCATCGTATAATCAGCAAGCAAAGCGAAAGCAATCGCTTCTTTGGCATCGCTGTTATGACCAACCTGTTCCTGAGTCAGAACCTGTACACCCATCGATTCCATCTCTTTGCTGAGATAATTCATCAAGGTTTGGTTATAGCTTCCTCCACCACCCACGAGCATGATCTCTGCAGGAGTATGCTCTTTTACATAACGGTAATAAGCATCTCCTATCGACCATGCAGTCAGCATGGTGACGGTTGCTACAATATCTTCAGGTTTAAGACTAAGCTCTTCTGCATAACCAAGTATTCTATCGATATAAGATGAACCAAAAAGCTCTCTGCCAGTTGACTTAGGCAGTGGCAACGAATAGTACGTTTCCTGCTGCAACAGCAGAAGGAGATCAGCGTTCACATTGCCCTTCGCAGCAATTGCTCCTCCAATATCCATCGTCATATCTCCAGCATATAGCCTTGCCACTACACCATCAATCAGCATGTTACCAGGACCCGTATCGAGTGCAAATACTTGCTCTGGAGCACAATTTGCAGGAATAACCGTAAGGTTGCCAATCCCCCCGATATTCTGTAAAAGAATGGTCCGATTAGGTTCTCGATAAAGTAAATACTCTGTGAATGGAACGAGTGGTGCCCCTTGTCCTCCGACTGCCATGTCAGCTACACGAAAATCAGAAACACACGGAATTCCGGTTCTTGCAGCAATGACGGCTCCTTCTCCGATCTGCACTGTATAATGAAGATCATAGCCATCACGATGCTGCAAGGCCGGCGCATGATAAATCGTTTGTCCATGAGAACCGATAACTTCAATATCTTTAGGCGTAAGCCCTGCTTTGGCAATGACAGACAAAGCAGCTTCCGCATATAACTCACCTAGCAATACATTCATACTCCCGACCTTGTCTACCGTAGCTAGCTTAGGATCAAAGAGAACAAATATATCTTCCCTAATTGTTTTCGGATAGGGTGTATTGTCAAAAGCTATCAATTTGACGTTCGGCTGTGCTCCTGAATCATCGTTAATTTCAATTACAGCAGCATCAATTCCATCAACAGACGTGCCTGACATCAATCCCACAACATAGCGCCGATTGAGAATAGATGAAGGAGTAGTTTGCATTTAGCCCTTCACCGCTCCCACTGTAACGCCTTGCAGGAAGTATTTTTGTAGAGAGAAGAAAAGGATAAACATTGGCAAAGCAGAGATAGTAGCACCAGCCATCATCGGTGAGATATAGGTTGTATTCGCAAAACGGAAGTTTTTAAGTCCAACCTGAATCGTTTGCATGTCCATCGTATTCGTTACGAGGAGCGGCCAGAAGAAGGTGTTCCAGCTATCCATAAACGTAAGAATTGCCATAACGGCCAAAACAGTTTTTGATAACGGCAAGATGATTTTCCAGTAAATCTGGAACTGATTGCATCCCTCAATTTTGGCACATTCGATAACTTCAGTAGGAATACTACCCATAAACTGCTTAGCGAGAAATATATTATATACCGTAACAATACCCGGTATTATTAGCGCACTGTAGGTGTTCTGTAGTTCAAAAACATTGACGATCAGAATGTACAAAGGCACCTGTGTCACTTGATATGGAATCATCATGGAAACTAGCAGTATTGCAAACAATACGCCTCTTCCTTTAAATCGAAGTTTCGAAAATGCATAACCTGCCAAGCTGGCAAAAAACACGTTAGAGATCGTTACCGTGCCTGCCACGAACATCGAGTTCAATATCCACTTATAGGAGTGTTCACTGAAAGCGAAGAAAAACTTATAGGAATCGAGTGAAATTTTACTTGGAAAGATAGAGTAACTTATCGCTCCAGCCTCGATCGGATCGCCAAAGGAAGTGATGATCATAAAATAAATCGGAAATATCGTCGCCAAAGCAAAAAGGGCAAGGACAATAAAAATGATTGTATTTCTGATGTATTTGACTTTTGCATTTCCCGTATGATTGCTGTACAATGCCATCTTTTATCCCTCTCTCTTAATATTCGACGTCTTTACCTGCATACTTAAACTGGATAAATGAGATTACTGCAATAATGGCAGCCAGAATCAAAGATTGCGCTGCTGCTTTACCAAATTCAAAATAAGTAAACGCATTATTGAAAATCAGCAAGCCCATCATCGTCGTCGCGTTATTCGGGCCCCCACCTGTCATCAAGTAGGCGTTTTGGAATACCTGGAACGAACCGATAACACCAGTAACGAGTAGGAATAACGTCGCTGGTTTTAGAGAAGGAACAACAATGTGCCACAGCTTTTGAAGGAAATTAGCTCCGTCTAGTTCCGCTGCTTCGTAATAGGTTTCATCTATGCCAAGTAAACCAGCTAAGTAGATGATAATACTTGTACCATGACTTGATAACCAGGACATGAGTACAAGTGAGAACATGGCAGTTGAGCTTGAGCCAAGCCAGTTCTGACTGTCAATGCCTAAGTAGCCAACGAGCTGGTTTAGAATACCGCCCGGTAGTGCATCAAAAATCCAAAGCCAAACAACTGATAAAGCAACACCAGATGCTACGACAGGCAAATAAAAAGTAGCTTTAAAGAATGATTGCGTTTTCTTCCTGAATGGTAGAATCAATATCGCAATAGACAAAGATAGGAACAAGTTAACAGGAACAGTTAACAATGTATATACAACGGTATTACGAACGGATTGCCAAAATAAAGGATCTACTATAGTAGTTGAATAATTTTCGAATCCAATAAAGCTAGAACCAAGCGGTTTATACTCTTGAAAACTGATGATAAATGCGTTTACGACTGGGTATGCAGTAAACATTGCGAAGACGACCAAAGCGACCGCAATGAATGTATATCCCCAAACTCCCTCCCCTTTGATCTTTCTTTTCTTCATAGGTTTAGCGATATTAATCATCATGTCACCCCCGTTTCAGAGTTTCGAATTTATATAATAGTTCGGATAGTCGCACAACGACGTGCACGACTATCCGAAAGTTAACCACTTACATTAATTTTTTACAATTCCATCTGCACCGAATGCTGCAATTGCTGCTTTTTGAATTTCTTCAAACATAGCTTCAGGAGTCATTTCTCCTGCGATTAAAGCTTGGAACTTAGGAACGATTACTTCAGTTTCTATTTTGATTGCCTTTGCACCAAGCTCAGTCGGGATATCAGGACGAGCAGGCGTTGCATGTTTCAACATGTTTTCAATAGCTACTAGGTTTTCCGCATTGCGAGTAACAGGGAAGTCTTTTGATGCATCTCTACCACTCTTAGTGATAAGGTTCAAGAAACCATCTGCGCTTGTACGCGCTGCAACTTTGCCACTAGCTAAGAAATAAGCTGCTTTCGTCACATTTGCTTTGTGTTCAGCCGTAGGTTCTTTTTTACCACGGAATGTTACATAACCATCAACTACTGTAGTTGCAAATGGTTCTGCACCTTGGAAAGCTGGAACTGGCAGTGCGATATAATTGACTGGAATACTATCTTTTACAGCACTACCGTCATTCTTCTTGATCTTTTCATTATTTTGATTGGCATTATTTTCAAAAGTAGCAAGACCTTTACCCGTAATCATTGTTTGACCTGTCAAGAACATATTCCAACGTTTACCAGCATCTACTGAACTTAGCTCTTTTGGCATGGAACCGTCATCGATCAACTGACGAAGATCCTTCAACAAACCAAGATAGTTTTTGCTTGTATACGTATATTTCAAATCTTTGTCAAACTCGGAAGGCATACCTGCACTTTTTGCCATGATGGACAAGTAATCTTTCGCTGCAACACCCTTAACTGCGAATATGAATCCGTAGCGAGTCGGTTTGCCAGCTTCAGTTACAACACCTTTTTTGACTGCCTCACGGAATTCATCATAAGTCCAGCCGTTTTGCTGTACTTTCTTCCAGTCGATTCCTGCTTTTTCTAAGAACTCTTTGTTACCACCAATGGAGTGAACTTCCATGTAAGCCGGGAAGCCATAAAGTCCTTTACCACTCTTCATGTATTCAAATGGTGTAGCATCATAATCAGCAATCATTTCAGGAGTTACTGAGTCAGTAATGTCCATAAGCATGCCTTGATTCACATATTTAGGAATACCGCTAGAACCGATGAAAGCGATGTCTGGAGGGCTACCTGCGTTAACTTGTGTATCCAGCTTCTGAGTCATATCTTCCCAGCTAGCAGGCTCAATTTTTAACGTCAAGTTAGGATAAAGTGCATTAAAATCCTTCTGCATCTCATCAAAAGTCTTTTGGAAGTTACCAGAAACCGGTGGAAGTAGTGCAGTGATCGTATCCTTGGCATCTGAAGCGCCCGCTGTTGCAACTGGTGCTGGTGTCGCACCAGGATCTTTGGTAGTCTCTTTGGGAGCTGCTCCACTACTACAACCTGCCAAAACCATGGATAAAGTCAAGACGGACGCTAAAATAGGCATTTTTCTTTTCATTTAAACCCCTCCATCAAATATAATATTAGTTAAATTCGAGCTATAATTACTAAACAACTTTACTGAATGTGCGGATCGCTGTTTTCAAGTTCCCTTTACACTGTTCAAGTACTTGTTCTGCTTTATCAGCTTCCAAACCGGTTTCAATCATCATGATCGCTAGCTTACAGCTCATAGAAGCCTTTTTTAGATAAAGAGTCGCTGTATCAGCGTCTACTCCGGTAGCTGACTGAATAATGCGTACAGAACGATCATACAATTTCAGGTTACTAGCCTTCAAATCGACCATCAGATTG
Source organism: Paenibacillus sp. P5_B5 (assembly GCF_056400365.1). Taxonomy (NCBI): domain Bacteria; kingdom Bacillati; phylum Bacillota; class Bacilli; order Caryophanales; family Paenibacillaceae; genus Paenibacillus; species Paenibacillus sp. P5_B5. The sequence continues at coordinate 139,900 of NZ_JBFULK010000010.1, read as the reverse complement.
TTATACACCTTACCAAGTTTCACCATTGTACAAGTAGTTAGCATGTTCAGAACGAGCTTCTGAGCAGTTCCCGCTTTCATACGGGTAGAGCCCATAACCACCTCTGGCCCAACTACAGGCGCTATACAAATATCACAATACTTTTCAAGCTTGGAATTTTTGTTATTCACAACTCCAATTGTTGCAGCGCCTATTTCTTTTGCCTTCTGCAATCCGGCAATGACGAAGTTCGCACTTCCACTGGCAGTTATGCCAATGACTGCATCCTTATCAGTCACACCACACTCTTCAATTAACGCGACCCCTGCTTCTGCACTATCCTCAAAGCCTTCAATTGCTACTCTTAGTGCCGTATCGCCCCCAGCAATGTGACCTTGCACGATTGAAGAGTCAATACCAAAGGTCGGTGGACATTCGGATGCATCAAGTACACCCAGTCTACCTGAAGAACCAGCTCCAATGTAGAACATTCTACCTCCATTACTTAGCACCTGATGCAAAATATTAACCGCTTTCACAATTTGCGGAATTTCCGCTGCCACCGCTTCAGGAACCATAGAATCTTGCTGATTCACTAATCGCAGCATTTCTTCCGTTGAACACTCATCCAATATCAACGTGTTCTGATTAATTTCCTCTGTAGTTAATCCAGCAAGATACTCATCCATGTGCGAATCCTCCTATCTGGTTTTTTATTGGTGTTGCTTTCGTGTAACTCGAAATTATTATTTCAATTTCTACCCTTATAATAATTAATAATTTTAATTTATTCAACAAGTTTTTGAAAAAAAATTTTAAAATAAAATAAATTACTGTTTTTTTATTTTATAAAACGATAAAAAAAGACATTGGCTCCTACTCGATAACCAATGTCAATTCCCATCTACTTACGGTGCTTGCTAGCAAGAATACTATGCGTTTTGGTTAAATACTTCTTCACATTCTGATAGTCACTACTAGCTACCCCAGCAAAGAGTATATCAATAACCGTGAGCATAGCGATCCGTGATCCCATCGCACCGCTTCGAATGGTGATTTCTGGTGTTGAGATGCTAAGCACGATATCAGCTTTATCTGCTAACTGGCTTTTATTATATTTGGTAATGGCAATCAGAGATGCGCCATTCCTTTTGGCAATCTCCAGTGATTCAAGAATCTCTACCGTATTCCCGGAATTTGAGATAAAAATAGCCACGTCCCCCTTTTCAAGCAGGACAGCAGCAGCAAGCTGACTATGGCCATCCGTACAGGTACGACAATTTTTATTAATCCTCGAGAACTTCTGTTCCGCATCCATAGCGATTAGTCCTGATGCACCGATCCCAAAGAACACAATTCGATTACTGTGACGGAGAACATCAACCGCACGGGCAATATCAGCTCGATTAATGACACTTAGGGTATCTTCAATCGATTTGCAATTATTGAGTGAAATATTGTTGATGATAACTGATAAATCATCTCCAGGTTGTATATCTGTGTACTGGTCTGGTTTCTCTTCATCCATAGATCCAAGAGAAGCTGAAATGCTAACGATGAAGCTTCTATATCCACTGTAACCTAGCGTTTTGCAGAATCGAAGAACAGAGGCATCACTCGTCTTACTCAATTGAGCAAGATTTTTGATAGAAAGATGAGGAATTTCTGACTTATTCTCCAAAATATACTCAGCAACCATGCGCTCTACTGGTGTTAAGCTATCCTTCATATCTCTAAGCTTAATCAGAATGTTATCATTAATGGCCATCTAGTTACCTACTCATAATCAGATTCTTCTTGCTAAACCGTAAGAATAAAAATACTAGTCTCAAAATCATAGTTCTAAACGGTGAAAATCAATTTTTATCATAAGCTTAATTAACTTAAAAAACAAGATAATAATGGAAAAACGCATTATTTTTTAAAATTTTATTACAAAATTATTATACCATATTGAAATTTTATTTCCAAATTATATTGCGAGTCTATCAGGTCCACGATATAATAGCTGTAAAATGATCGCTAGTTTTATTAAATCATAGCAATTACTGCACCTATGCTTTCGCTACATGAAGTTTTATCATCCTAAAATCCTATAAGTAAATAAAGGAGCAATTATGAATAAAAACTATATCATTGGCGTCGATGGTGGAAACAGCAAAACTGACTATTTATTGTTTGATATTCAGGGTAATTTCGTCGATCACATTAACGCTGGTACATGCAGTCATGAGCAATTCTCTGATTCTTATGTAAGCGCGCACAGAGTCATGAATCAGAATGTTCAGCAACTATTAGAGCGCAATCAGTTATCCATGGACCAGGTTGTCGCTGGTGCCTTCGGTTTAGCTGGAGCCGATATTCCATCTCAGAAGGAACAACTTGCTGAGGTTATTAGACGAATTGGCTTTACACATTTTGCAGTCGATAACGATTCTTTCCTTGGTGTGAAGGCTGGTAGTGACAAGGGCTATGGCATTTGCTCGATTAACGGATCAGGCACCTCAACGGGAGGTATATCACCTACTGGTAATCGCTTACAAGTCGGCGGCGTAGGCAGTGAGCTATCCGGCGATGAAGGCGGAGGTTTCTTTTTAGCTAGAAAAGTACTTCGCGCCGTGTATGATGCTTTCTACCGTATGGGTCCGCAAACTGTGATGATTCAGCCAGTTATGGAATTATTGCAAATCCAAAGTAAAGAATACTACATTGAATACGTACTAGAGGGTGTACTTAAGCGGACTCTACCCAATACCCAGATCATGCAAATCCTGTTCGCGGCTGCAGATAACGGTGATACTGTTGCCCTCCAAATTCTGGACAACACAGCCAATCAACTAGCACGCTCGTCTGTTGGCTGTATGCATAATTTGGATTTCGGCGATGAAGTCGATATCATACTAGCTGGATCTGTCTGGGTCAAAGCTGAAAGTCCTCTACTATTCGAAATGTATGCAAAATACGTTGCACAATTGACGCATCATCACTGTAACTACATCATCCTTCAGGCTCCACCTGCATCTGGTGCAGTTCTATGGGCACTTGAGCTGGCATACGGTCATCCTGTGGATTCAACGATACGTAATAAAGTTATAGATTCCATCCTTAAATTATGATGGTACCGATAGATGACCGCTGCGTGGACGGATTATCCTTACGATCGCTGCCCACCCCCAGATTTCTTGATCGTATACCGCTTATAGCGGTAGAAATTCGGTGGCAAAGCATATGCTTACGAAGTAGTTTTCCTTCGGAAAACTTGTAGGCGAACGCTTCGCTTCTCCAGGACAATTCCGTCCCCTCCGCTACGATCTGCATATGGATCTGCATATGGATTTGCACATGGTCCAACCTTTAGCAAGCACTGTTTGTGATTTAGAGCCGGAATTCAACAGAAAAAGATAGAATCGAATGTCCTCAAAAGGGTAGACCCAAGTTAGTCAGTCCCATAGGATGAAAAAGAAACCTTCAAAACCACCTATAAAAGTGGAATTGAAGGTTTTTTTATGGCTCAACACCAAAATCAGTGCTTGAAAAATTGTAATGGTACATAGATGACCGTGCGTGGACGAATTGTCCTTACGACCGCTGGTTGCCCCAGATTTCTTGATCGTATACTGCTTATAGCGGTTGAAATCCGGTGGCAAAGCATACGATTACGAAGTAGTTTTCCTTCGGAAAACTTGTAGGCGAACGCTTCGCTTCTCCAGATCAATTCCTATCTATTTCAACTAGCCTTCTTCAAGCTCAATTCGCGAGCCTCGTCCTGAGGCTTCAGCTGGATATACAATTAATTTACGCGGCAATCTTGCTTTTAGCTCAGGTACATGTGAGATCACGCCGACTGCTACGCGATCCGTATGCAAACGCTCAAGTGCTGTAATCACGGTGTCTAATAAATCACCATCAAGTGTACCAAATCCTTCATCTAGGAAGAAGAATTCCAATGGATATTCACCCTTCAGCTGAATTTGTGCGGATAAAGCTAATGCAAGCGCAAGTGAGGTAAGGAACGTCTCTCCTCCTGATAAGGTGGAGACAGGACGTTTCACCCCTCCATTCGCGTCGTCACGAATGACGAATCCGCCACCGGAGTCAACTTCTAGCGCATAGCGGCGGCGGGTTAGCTTGCCGAGTCGTTCCGAGGCAGCTCTCGATACGCCGAGCAGCTGCTCCTCGGCGAGGAACTCGACAAAAGCGTTCGCTTTCAGCACGCTTTGCAGCTTCTGCAAGCGGCCACGCTGTACTTCTTGTTCAGCGCGGCGCTGTTCAAGCATGCTCCATCTAGCGTGCTTTAGGGTTAGCTCGTTAAGCGCGTGATCCGCGCGTGCCGCAGCTTGCAGTGCTAACTCGCGCTGCTCCTGCGCTGTGCGCAGCTCCGCCTGCGCTTCGGCCCACTGCTCGGGCGTTACCACACGCCCGAAGAGCTTCGCCTCCAGCGCCTCGCGCCTTGCGCGCAGCGCTGCTTCCCGCTCGCGGTGCGCACGCACGCGGGCAGTAGCCTCGCTCGCAGCTTCGCTCGCGAGCAGCGCAGCCATTGCCGCTTCGCCCGTGGCGAAGGCGGCTGCTTCGAGCGCCTCGCGTAAGCGGCGCTCGGCACTTGCGAGCGAGCGCGTCGCCGCGGCTGCACCTTCGGCAGCGGCACTCCGCTGCTCGGCGGCGGCGGCATGCGCCGCGCGGGCTTGCTCGTGCGCCGCGGCAGCAGCGCGTGCACGTTCCCGCAGCGAGCTTAGCGCTGCGGTGCTTGCTGCGATGAGCTCTGGCACAGGCTCATCACCAACCCTTGCACGCAGCGTCAGGGTTTTAGCTTGCGCGCGTTCAGCTGTACTCTCAGCTTGCGAGATAAGCAGGATATGATCACGACGCTGCGTCTCGATCTGAGTACGCATCCGCTCAAGTTCTGCTTGCATGCCTTCTATTACAGGCCCACTCTTCTCAATTCGCTCGCGAACCTCATCAGCTTTACGATCCTTATCATCTAGCGCCAGGGCTTGAGCTTCTATAACTGAGAAATCATCATGATTATAATTCGTTCTCCAAATCTGTTGACGCTCCTCGTACATATAAGTGAACTCAGTTAATTTATGAGTATGACCTGTATAGAGCTCCGTTAACATCCGATCTTGAGATACACAATCACGAATCACATTATCAAGTTCACGTATAGTCTTCTCGCCTTTTGCAACTAATTGTTCCGTTTCGAGCATTTGTTGATCTAATTGGTTCAGCATTGCACGTAATTGATCGAGATTAGCTTGTACAGCAGCGTGTTCTAACGTTAGTTTTTTAAGTTGTAAGTCTTCATCCCTATTATCTGAAGTATTCACAATTGTATTAAATGCGGCATTAACACCTGAACCCACTTGTTTCTTATCTGTAGCTCCAATGAGTTCCTTATACACAAGCCCATCTGCTTGTCCAATCAAGTTAGCAACTAATTCATCTGACTTTTCTTTAGCAGCAACCGAAGCAGCTACTTCTGCGTATTTGTCTCCAGACTGCCCACTTAAGCTAGAAATTACTAACACTGAGCGAATAGACTTCTCTAAGTTAGACAAACGAATCGACGAACCCTTCAGCTCAATTCGTAGCTCACGTAAAGAGTGAATCGATTGCTCGCATTCGTTCATACAATTTATTAACTCTTTATTCTCTTGTGTTTCTTGATCAATCGTTCCAATCGTCTGTGATCGATGTGTGTGTTCATGAGCTGGAGCAGGATGATCATTAGATCCGCATACAGGACAAGCTTCTCCAGCTAGCAGCTGTTTGGATATGAGGGCGGCAATACCTTCACGCTCACGTTGTTCACGAAGTAGCTTCACATCTGATAATATACGATCCAACATTTTTTCTATCGTCTCGCATTGTTCTGTAATGATTTGATGTTCATGTTGAAGAGTTACTAAGGTATGAACAAGCTTATACTGTTCTTCATATTGAACATTCAGTTCACGATCTGCGGTTAGCCGTTTACTCTTCCAGCTTGCTAATGATTCAGTGCATTTAGTGACTTCCTGCTGGGAATCCTTCATTTGTTTCTGGATATGTTGGAGTTCTCCAGCAACAGCAGTAGCCTCTTTCAATTTCTGACGATCTTCAGCAGATACCGATAATGCCTTAAGTTGGCTTTGCAGCTCTGTTTGTAAGAGCAAAGCCTTATCTCTTCGAGCTTCTGCTTGTGTATATGCAAGCTGCGATTGCTCAAATGCTGCAAAAATTTCTGCAGCACGCAGCTTCAATCCATTCGCTTCACTTTGCTCCTGAGCGATTTCGGTTTCGAGCTCCAGTGCTCCTTTTAGCATCTCAACTCGGGTGATCAGTCGCTCTTCATCCTGTGCCAACGCTTGCTGTGCGGTTTCAAATTCCATTTGGGTACGACTTAGCAAAGCCTCTGCTTCAAGAACAACTTGCTCTAAACCAACTAATCGAGTTCGTTTCTCTTGATCCAGCTTTGTTGAAGCATCCCATTCCTCTAAATAAGGACGTACCTTCTCCGCACGTTCTGCAAGCTGTAACTGTGTTTCGAGCTCTACTATTTCCTGCTCATGCTGCAATACCTCATCAAACTGCTTATTCAGCTTTTCAGATTCATCCTGTAAATCCACGACTTCTTTATAGGCATCCACAGTTTGCTGATTAGCTGCTACCTTACTACGTTCTTCCTCAGCTTGTACCTGTAACCTCGTATAGTCTGTTTTCGCAGTCTCAAGTACAGCTTCAGATGCATCTCCTAATCCAGCTTGCTCAGCAACGATTGCCGTCAATGTGGCATCTGTTTCTTTAAGCTTTGAGCTTACCTTAGCGCTTAATTGATCACCATAACGCTCTAGGTGAAATAGCCTTTGCAGCATTGCACGCCGATCCTTACCTGTAAGAAGCAGGAATTCAGCAAACTTCCCCTGCGGTAATACGACTGCTCGTGTAAAGTCCGCCATGTTCAAGCCCAATATCTGCTGAACCTCTGCGGTCACTTCACCAGCTTTATCTGCAAGTACAACACTTTCATCATTTTCTTGAATATGAGTAAGTCTCGCTACCGTGTTATTAATCGATACATCCGAATTACGCTTGAACTGTCGCTCTACTTGATAACGAACTGACCCACTAGAACCCGTCAATTCAAAAGTGAAGGCAACATAGAGTTTATTTTCAACTTGATTCATAATGCCCTGTGTACCGCCATTAGCACGTTCTACTCTGCCAAACAAAGCAAGTGTAATCGCATCTAGTATCGTCGATTTACCACTTCCCGTCGGACCAAAAATACCGAATACACCTGCACCACATAGCTTGGTGAAATCTATTTCTTGCTCTTCTCGATAGCTTTGTAAGCCTGCCATTTTGAGTAATAGAGGTTTCATGATTGACCTCCTAGGGAATTCGAAGCGAGACTATTCTGAGTCGCATTATCTTTCACATCCCGCTCCTCTTCATCTCCATCATGAAGCAGCTCAAGGAACAATTGTGTCAATTCAGGTTCAGGCTCTGCCCCTCCTGTCTGTCTCCCATAAAAGCGACGAAACAGCTCGTCCATCGACAATGAGCCTATTCGTATTTCAGCTTGCTCTGCTTCCATTTCTGGATAGATAGGTCTAATATGCACGAAGCCATCATGCGCTTTACGTAAACGCTGTATTTGCTCCATTGATAGAGATTCAGTCAAATGAATTTCAGCATCAATCCACGCATTAGCATCTCGTCCTTCTTCTAACCATGACCAGATCTGTGCTATGCCCTCTTTAGCTTGCCATTTCACGAGTGGTCTGCCACTCCCAAGATAAATTTCTTCCATACGCAGTTTACCATCCATCACGCACTCACCTGGCTTGAGGTCAATAATCGATAGCGATTTAGCTTGACCCGCTTCCGAGAACGAATAAGCTAGTGGAGAGCCGCAATAACGAACAGGAATAGGTGCTTTGATCATCTGTGGACGATGCAAATGTCCGAGTGCAGCATATTGAGCAGGAACATCAAATGCCGACACATCAACTGTATAAGCACCACCAACCTGAATTGGACGCTCAGATTCCGATTCTGCACCGCCAAGAGCATATAGATGACTCATGACTAAATTGACTGTATCGTTACCAAAATCACTTGTTCCCTGTTTCATCAGCTTTGCAACCCGCTGAGAATAAGCAAAACGCAGTTTATCCTCATCCCCATCTTCGGTCAACAATTCACGCAGCCGAGCTTCTGATGGATAGGGTAGTGCAAATAATTTAGCCTGCTCACCAGTCCTCGCAATATTGAATGCATAACGATGTGCTACAGGTAAGCCAATTAACGTAATCCCCTGTTTCTCGGCTAGTCGACCCGAAGCTGCGAGACGATCAGGATGATCATGGTTACCTGATATCACAGCAACTTGTCTACGACCACCCTCTGCGAGTTCAGCAAGACTATCATAGAATAGCTCTTCCGCAGCAGCAGGTGGGTTAACCGAATCATATATATCTCCAGCTACTAGCACTAGATCAATCCCCTGGTCACGAACGACTAACTGAAGCTCCTGTAGAAAATCAGATTGTTCCCGCAGTCTAGACCGTCCTTCGAGGGTTCGCCCTAAATGCCAATCAGCTGTATGCAATATCCGCATTCTTGTTCCCCCTTCCTTAATTCTTCTTATTTATCCATCCGAATGAGCAGCGAGTTATCAAAATAATAAACATATTGTTCATCAATCGGTCTACGATAAATATGGCTGACAGCATTGGCATAAAGGCTAATTTGCGTTTTATATCGTTCCTTCAGCTGCTCTTCACTAAAACCACGCACATGATCTGTCTTATAATCCACAAGAACAAGTCCTTGCTCGTCCTCAAATAAGCAGTCAATAACCCCTTGAATAAGAACGATATCATTTGCCGTTTCAGCATCCAGTCCCTCATGGATATCTCCAGCCCTATGACCATATGAGAAGGGCACTTCTCGCTGAACTTTCGTTGCTTGTGCCATCCTCCGTCCAATCTCCGTATCAAAAAAGGAGTGAATCACATGAACATCGAGTACCTCCGCCTGCGAGCGTATCATTAGCTCTTTGGAAATCATATGATCAATGGTAGCCGAGATCGTGCTTTCATCTGGAATAATTCCAAGTGGCAAATTCTGCATCACTGAATGATAGAGAGTCCCGCGTTCAGCAGGCGTTAGCTTCTTCTCTTCCATAAATCGCGGTCTACGAAGTAGTGCCGAGCCTCTTGTTACAGGCTGTGCCGGTTCTACGGTTTGACCAAGTTGCGCAGGTTGGGCTTGTTGGGCATTAGCATTAGCATTAGAACTTGCACTTACACTTCCACTGACATTAGCACTTACATTAGCATTGCCGTCGATGTTGATGTTGTCACTCAGCTCATTCTGTTCTAATACAATCTTCTGTCTATCTGCTAATCGCTTCATTTCGGATACGGTAGTTTTACCAGAGAGCTTATTAGCCCCAGAGTAAGGGTACTGCCATTCTAATGCTTGTACAAGCGGTTCGTATCTCCTATCATCGTCTAGCACAATTCGCTCTGCATGACGAATCGCAGATAAATAATCCTCTTCCAGTACAGTCCCCTGATCTTCTCCTGCCTGCTCTTGTAACTCAGCGATCGATAAAATCGTAAATCCCCACTTCGATGAATCGAAAGTTACTGCTGCAGGTTCAGCATCAAGTGATACACCAGCGATGTCACGCCAGTCTTCAGCAAGCTGATGACGAATAAGTGCAGGACCTAGCCAATCCAGATAATTGTTCGCCCGAATTAACTCATAGTCTGGTAAGCTCCACTGACGGTGCTGAGCCATTCGCCCCCAATTTGCAATCATTTTACTAGCATCCTTAACTGCTCCAACCAAATATAACTTCTCTCGAGCACGTGTAAGTGCAACATATAGAATTCTTAATTCTTCAGCAAGTGCTTCCTGCTTCATTTGCCTGCGAATCGCGAGCTGCGGCAATGTCGGATAGGTCACACTTAATTCTGTATCCACAAATCGCGGACCGAATCCCATATCCTTGTGTACAAGAAAAGCACCTTTAATATCTGTTTGATTGAAGCCTTTGCCCATTCCCGCTACGAATACTACCGGAAATTCAAGTCCTTTACTTTTGTGAATCGACATCAAGCGTACCGTATCTTCACTTTCACCAAGTGACCTTGCAGTACCAAGATCTCCTCCGCTTTGTTGCATCCGCTCAATGAACCGTAAGAATCTGAACAATCCGCGCAGCGAAGTGCTCTCGTATTGTCTTGCACGATCATACAAAGCTCTTAAGTTGGCTTGACGCTGTTCACCTTGTGGTAATCCACCGACATAATCATAGATCCCCGTCGATCGATAAATACTCCAGATCAAATCAGCAAGTGAGCCTTGTCTTGCTTCTGTCCGCCACTGATGCAAATCAGCTAGAAACTTATTTAATTTAGCTACTAATTCAGCTTTACTTAAGTCATCATTTGGCACATCATTTGATATTCCATTTACTTCGTCGTTTACTTCGTCATTTACGTCAACATTTACACTTACTTCTTTATCTGCTTCATCATCTAGCGATCCAGCTGAAGCAGCCGCTTGTTGATAACTTTCGACTGTCTGTCTAAGTGAGTCAAAATAGCTTCGCTGCATCCCACCTGCGATTCGTATATCGGCAAGTTCACCTGCGGTTAACCCCACGATCGGTGAGCGAAGAACTGACGCAAGTGGAACATCCTGATAGGGATTATCGATGATTTTGAGTAGTGACATGATGACACTCACTTCTGTTGCAGAGAAGTAACCTGTACTTAAATCGGCATATGCAGGAATCCCTTGTCGCTGAAGCTCCTCCACAAATGTGGGTGACCAGCTCGAAGTTGCACGAAGCAGAATAACGATATCCCGATATTCAATCGGTCTACTTCCACCTGCACGCTTATCGTATACAGAGAACGGTTCTTTACCCGTTCTTCCCATTAATTCAGCAATTTGACGGCCGATCGCTCTTGCTTCTGCCTGTGCAGCTTTAAGCTCTTCAACCTCAGCAAGTAGGCCATCTCCAATCAAATCTGCGGATGCTTCACTATCTTCCTCATCACGATTAGCGGGCTGATCTATTGCTTCTGTATCTATTCCTTGGGAATCTTCTCCCATTAATTGATCAGAGCGATCGATTAAGATAACTTCCGCTGCATAATCTTGATTGGTGTCTGGATAGTAAGTAGAGCCAAATATAAGTTCAGCGTCCGAATTATAGTCAATTTCTCCAACCCGTTCATTCATGATTTGACGAAAAATATAGTTAACCGCATGCACAACCTCTAAGCGTGATCGGAAGTTACGAGCTAGATCAATTTTCAAGCCATTGTTAGCTTGCGGTGACGAATAGCCCTTATATTTATCCATGAATAATCCTGGATCAGCAAGTCTGAATTTATAAATACTCTGTTTAACATCTCCAACCATAAAACGATTTCCAGATCCACTAGATGAAATTAACTCCAAGATCGCTTCTTGTACCTTATTCGTATCCTGATACTCATCTACTAATACCTCAGCATAATGTTCTTGATAATCAAGCGCTGCTTGCGAAGGAATCACATGTTCAGGAGTTGAGTCAGGCTGCCGCAGAATCTCTAAGGCATAATGCTCCAAATCACTAAAATCAAGTAAACCCTTGGAAGCTTTGGCATTCACAAACCGCTCTCCAAAATCAATAACTAGCATAACCAGCATGTGCAGCATCGGTTCAAGGTGGTGAATCTCCTCGATAAACTCAGCTTCTGTTCGGCTAAATAATTCTGTACGTAGCTTATCTATTATTTCCTTCGATTTCTTGCGAGCAAGCGATGCTTGATCCTTAAGACTGCCGTCAAAGTCATCTCCACGGCAAGGCTTTAATCTCCGGCTAGGTACCAATAGGATAGCCTCTTGCAGAGCAGACCAAGATTCATGAGACAGTTCAATTAATTGCTTAGTTTCATTGAGCTCCTCCCGAAGAGTCTCCAAGTACGGATCTGGACCAAACGGTAACTCTGCGATTTGGATGGCTTGGTTTAATAAATCTGCAGCACCTTGTAATTCCAACTGAATAGATGCCACTAGTGTCTCCTGCCAGAACCGTAGTGGCCGTGAGTCATTCTGGTCTTCACTCCAATCAATGCTGAACTTAGCAGCTGTTTCGAGTAACCAATGATTCGGCCAAGGCTGACTTCGGGAGAGCTCGTACAATTGCAGTATAATCGAAATCAGCGGACCATCACCGCGATTGTTGCCAAAGCTCTCAACTAACTGCCAGAATGTAGAATCCTCGTCACTATTCTCATAATACTCCTCAAGCATATTCTCAAGCGTCTCTTGCTTAAGCAATTCATTTTCTGTCTCATTAGCAATTCGAAAACCAGGATCAAGCCTAATTAACGAATAATAGCGCTGGATAATTTCCATACAGAATGAATGCAATGTCGTCACTGATGCTCGTCCCATTAAGGCAAGTTGTTTACGCAGATGTATAGAATCTGGTGAACCTTCAAGCTTAAGCTGCAATGCCTCACGAATGCGCTCTTTCATCTCTGCAGCAGCTGCTTTAGTGAATGTAGCTACAAGTAACCGATCCACATCGATAGGTGCTGTTTCATCCGATATTCGACGTATAATACGTTCAACGAGCACAGCTGTTTTCCCTGATCCGGCAGCAGCGGCGACCAGCATATTGTTACCGTGTAAACTAATTGCGTCCCATTGCTGATCCGTCCACGTACTATCAGCTGGTTTGGCAACCTTCAAGAGTGTATTATTCAGTATCTCTTCCGTCATCACCCTAGTCCCCTTTCCGCTACTGCTCAGTATTGTCCGCTAGTGTAAATGCGGACTGCAGCGTAGCACCATCTAATTTCCTCCATGTCTGATATCCGTTCCCCGCTAGATTAGGCTCAAATTGACAAACGGATTTATAAGAACACTGATTGCATGCAGTATGATTACCCATACGATAAGGGTTAATCTGAACTTGCCCATCTGTAATCCCTGTTCCTATACGTTTGATCTGACTGCGAACGAACGAACGCATATGAGTCCACTCTTCATCAGTTGCTACGGAAGCATCTTTGCGGAATCCGCCATCCTTCGTATAGCCAACAGGCAGCCATTCAGATTTACCAGTTCCTTCACTTAACGTATGATCCATCTTACTAATAATATTGGAATCAGCATTCAGCATTCCCTTCATCCGGAAGCTCTTACGTAAATCCTGTGTTGCCTTCTCTGGCGTTGGTTTATTCTTGTTCAGAAGTAACGGGTCGTGCACATGGAAGTATAGTACACCTGCTGGTCTAGCTTCCGAGCCAAGCCATGTTTCAGAATGCGTAATCACAACATCAAGATAAGTCAGCATTTGTAAGGATATTCCGTAATAAACCTCAGATAGATCAAGTGCAGTAGACGATGATTTATAATCAATAATCCGAAGCAAGGGACCCTTCTCGGTATCTGCTCGATCCACGCGATCAATACGTCCGATAATTTCCATCAATGTTCCGTTATCAAGTCTAAATGTTAATGGTGGCAGTGTCTTGCCAGGGCCAAAATCAAGCTCTGTCGCATATGGTTTGAAATCCCCTTGACGTGATTGCTCAGACAGCATGACAGAAGCACGGCCAATCACATCACGCAGCTTATGAGCAACATGACGATATCGCTGTGTACTCAGGAGAATTTCACCAGGAAGCTTCGGTGTCATTAACTCAACCACTTGATCTGAGCGAATACGGCATTCCTCACCTGACAGCTCTCCCCAGTCCAATCCATCACGCATCAACCCTTGAGCAAATTCACTTAATGCAGCATGAAACAGTTGTCCAATATCAGGTGCTTCAAGCGCAAATATACGGCGTTCCTTAAGCCTTAATCCATGTGACACGAAATGAGAGAATGGACATGCAGCAAATCGTTCCATTCTGGATACGCTCGCTAATAAATGGTTTCCATATAATTCTCTACTTGTTTGATTTGGCATATCGGCTTCATCATTATCATATTGAAGTGCTTTGACTAATCCACTTAGCTTTAAGTTCCAGTCTTCTTTCGAGTGAAGCCAGTTATATACATGCCACCATAATGGGTGAATTGGTTCATTCGAAACAGCTCTTTTGAGTTGAACATTCAAATAGGCAAAAGCTTGCTTAGGATGAACTACATAAGCCAGCTGTTCCATCTCGGACATGACTGAAGAAGGCTCCGCAGCAATTTGTCTCACTTTCGTCTCCGGAAACATACGGTGTACTCGCCTGATGATTTCAGATGGCAATAAGCCCTTCCCTTCCTCATCCGCTAACGGAAAACTAAGCCACAGACACTTACTTGGCGTTGCTAGAGCATTATAGATAATAAATTGCTCATCCAGCAGCTTCCTTCTTGCACTCTCTGCCATGCTAACACCAGAAAGAACTAATGATTCACGTTCTCTCTCTGATAGTAGACCATCCTCTGTTAATCTTTTCGGCATCACGCCTTCATTCACACCAAGAATAAATGCATGTGTAACAGCTCCTGATCTCGTGCGATCTGGTGTACCAATCAAGACTTCATCAAGTGAGGGCGGTACAAGTCCCATCGAAATACTGTCAAAACCTGTATCAAGCAGGGAAGCGAATAAATCAGTAGACACAGTCTGGTCTCCTAGCATTTCGACTAACTGATCCAGTACATCCATGACTCTATTCCACATTTGCATATGTTCTTTGGACTTTTCGGGGTTACCTTCTTCAGCGCTTAATATACTCCAATACTCAAGTCGCTCTGGTGCATGGACATGAACAAGCAGCTCGTATAAAGCCTCAACCTGTCCTTGAACATGACTTGCTTGCTTAAGCTTATTGGCAAACAATTTGAGTGGTTCTGCAACCCAATTGCGTGCAACATGTATTCGGTGTAAGTGCTCAATCTCTGTACTATTTGCAGTGTCAGTGCCTTCTAGTGACATTCGCTCACGAAACGTCCACTCTTTATCACTCGTCCATCTGCTTCCCTTAATTCCAAAAGCAAGAACGTAATTTTCTAGCACATCCATTTCACGCCTTAAAACACGATCTTCTTGATCCTTCCCCCAAGGCAGAAGGAAATCCGTTTTCGCACAGCGAAATACGGCATCATAATGCCAATTATGCAGAATAGTCTCAAGTGCTGAGCGGATGAATTCAATGAGAGGATGATGGAGTACGGATCTTTTGTGATCAAGGAAAAAAGGAATGTCATAATCCGTTAATGCAGTAGATAGGAGATCACCATAGTCCTCCATATTTCGCACCATCACCGCTAAATCGCGCCATCTAACCCCTTCTTCACGAGCAAGACGCAGCATTTCCCTGCATACACCATCCACTTCTGCTCTGCGGTTTGCACTAGATGCTAGGATAATCTGTGATTGCTGAGGAACTGAATCATCTCCTGAAGGTTGATCCGCCTGATGATAAACATATCGCTTACCACTGCTAGCTTGTCCAAACTGCTGCTCAAGTGCCGCAAGCATAGGACTTCCCATAAACCGGTTATTTGCCTTGTCGTCCAAAAGAATAACGGTTCCTTCTGGTAATCCAATTTCAGCTAATCTTCTCTGTAACTCCTGCATCGTCCTTGCGGTCGGGTGGAACAAGTCAAGCTCATTCAAAGAGTCGTGAGTATCATAAGATCGATCGAGTGTAAGGGCCACTGTAACTTCCTTACAACGAATCATCAACCTTTCTACTACTGCTAGCTCTTGCGGGGTAAAGCCATGAAAGCCATCAATCCATATACGTGCTGAAGCGAGCCACTCTGAACCAGCAATCTGGTCGATCATCAGGGTTAGCACATCTTCTCCATCTAAATATTGCTGCGCTAGATGCTTCTCAAAGTCATCATAGATCATCGTTAGATCTTGCAGCTTCATGCCAAGTGATTGCGAGAATGCATGTGTAGTTTCGCCTTGCTGTACACGGTCACGAAGCATGTCCGGCAGCATGGCATAGCGCTTCCACTCTGTAAACAGCTGGCCCATGCGATCCATAATCCCTTGCTGCTGGTAAGTTCCTTTAAAGAAACTAAGCGCATCCTGTCGTTCATATAGAACACGATGAAGCAATAGCTGCTTCCCAATTTCATCAATCGGTACGCGAGCCGTTCCGCCTTCCTCCTGCATCACACGAAGCGCCAGACGATGAAAGCTAAGCGCTTGCGCCCTTATCATTCCACCTAAACCTGGAGTTGAAACGATTTCCTTCTCCATCTGATGCGTTGCTTGTTGTGGAACAAGCAGAATAAGTGGACTGCCATCTGGCTCCTCTACGAGCAATTCACGGATTTCTTCCAAGCAGTAGCGACTTTTGCCACTCCCTGCTCGTCCAATGACAAATTTGACAGACATCTGGCAGACTCCCCCTTTTCAATAAGCTAATAAGATATAAACAAATCCTACACATTCTTTGTGTAAGCCGATTAAACGAAAGTAGTTTTATTTTAACATACGAGCTCATCTACTGATTATTTTGGATATAATTCACTCTTTATGATAGCACATACGTTCGATTTACTAAACAAAAAAACTGTTCCAGGCGGAAGAATATCCTTCTGCCTGGAACAGCCCTGATGTCTCTTTGCTTATTTATCCTCTACTACGCACCTCAAAGATAGCAAACTTCAAATAATTACCTTCATCAACACCTAAGATACGTGGATGATCTTTACCCGCAGCTCGGAATTCAATCAATCGGAGCACTTTGCGTGCATCAGTTGCAGCCGCATGGATTGTTTCTAGGAATAGCTCTGGCTTCATATGATAAGAACAGCTCGCTGTAACTAAATAACCGCCTTCGTTAACGAGCTTCATTCCTTGTAGATTAATATCTTTATATCCACGGCAGGCACCTTCAACCGCGCCCCTTGTCTTAGCAAAAGCTGGCGGATCTAGAATGACTACATCCCATGTACGACTACTGCTAATTGGTTTAGAGGTATCGATTTTGCCAGTTGCTGCATCAGCTCGGCGCTTCCGATCTTCAACGCCTTTAACCTGCTCACGTAAATAATCAAAAGCATCAGCTACAACAAATTCCACACGCTCCTGAAATCCATTCAGCTCTACATTACGACGAGCGCTCTCAATAGCATGCTCTGAAATGTCGAGACAGGTGACTTTCTTAGCACCATGCTTGCATGCGTTCAATGTGAAAGATCCCGTATGTGAGAAGCACTCAAGTACCGTTGCTCCGTCCCAGTATGGGAACGAGACAACTTTATCGTTCGAATTAACCGGGAGAAGCTTACGTACTCCATCCTCTGATTCTACCTCTCTCAGCTCAATCCCACTGCGTTTCCCCCAGCCCTTCATGAGTGGTGCAATTGCAGCACGGTTCTCCCTCTGATCAAAGAAATATCCTGTTTTTTGACCTTCGATGACGTCCACTTCAAGCTTTAAGCCATTCTCTGTCACTTGTACATGCTGAGGACAATCTCCATATAGCACACCTTTAACTTCTTCAAGACCTTCTAGCTTACGGATACTTACATCACTGCGTTCATAGATCCCCTTTGGTTGAAATACTTCGACAAGTGCCTCTGTTATTTGGTCACGTCTTACATCCATGCCAAGCGTCAATATTTGAACGACGAGAACATCATCAAATTTATCGACAATCAATCCAGGAAGAAAATCAGCTTCGCCAAATACAGCCCGATAAGAGCTCTCTCCAGCAACAAACCGCTCACGATGCTCTAAGCAACGACGAAATCGTTCTACAAAGAACGCCGTGTCTGTATCTGTTAAAGGCTCGTACGCCATAATACGTACGGTAATTTGGGACTGCGCATTATAGTATCCCGATGCCAAATACATGCCGACATGATTATGAATAGACACGATCGTTCCCGGCTCTGGATTACCTTCTACTCGTTCGATTTCTGAAGCATAAACCCATGGATGACTACCTTCTAATCGACGTTTGCGATTCTTATGTAAGTAAACTGCTGACATACAACATCTCCTTAAGTGTTTGATGAATATCGTCATTATGATCTGGCTTGAAATATAAAGAAGTCAAACTGTCTCTTTTTGCCCCGATTCATTGGTCATGCTTGTCTCATGTCATTCATATAGTAATGAATAATGTCTTATAAGCCTTAATAAAGGAGATCATTCATGTTTAACGCTATTATTGTGCCAATATTAATTGGACTTGCCTTATTCTTAATGGGTATGAAAATGATGGAATGGGCGATGCACGCATGGGCGGGGCCATCGCTGAACAAATGGATGGATCGACTAACAAAGACACCGCTTCATGGTATGGCCGCTGGCACAGCACTGACTGCGCTGCTCCAAAGCTCCTCTGCGATTACCGTGATCACTATCGGCTTCGTCAATGCGGGCTTGCTGAGATTCTCGCAAACGCTCGGCATTATCTTAGGCACGAACATCGGCACAACCCTAACGACAGAGCTAATCGGTGCGAGCCTAGGCAACGTCGGTATGCCGCTGCTGCTTACAGCGACAAGTGTATGGCTGGCTTCGCTGCTGATCCCGGGTGAAGCAGCGGCAGAACAAACAGGCAGCTGGCTTCGCCATGCACGCTGCGGATCTGCTGCGGCAGCTGGCTTCGCGCTGGTCCTGCTCGGCATCCAAACCATGCAGACCATTGGCCCCGCCTTAGAGGCACGCGGGCTGTTCGCATGGTTTGCCGAGCAATCCGGCAGCGGCTTGCTGTGGGCTGTACTCGCGGGCGTTGTCGTCACAGCGCTCATCCACTCCTCCGCCGCTGTCATTGCGCTCGCAATGGGTCTTGCAGCTTCCGGCAGCCTATCGCCCGAGCTTGGCGTCGCTGTTACCTTAGGTGCCAATATCGGCACCTGCATTACAGCTTGGCTAGCCTCCATTGGCGGAACACGCGCAGCTACGTTGGTAGCCTGGGCGCATATTGCACTTAATATTGGAGGCGTCCTGCTATTCTACCCGTTCATAACAGAGCTCACAACGATTGCTTCTTGGTTCAGCGACCTTCCCGCCGTACAAATCGCACATGCGCAGACCATCTTCAATGTAAGCAGTTCCCTACTTGCATTGCCGCTCTGCTACCTGCCCTACTGGAATCGAACCAAGATTCCCCCATTGCAGGTATAGGTGCAAAACTTATCCTTTCTTATTCACTAAAGAAAGGATTTCACTACGCCTGGTGCGTCATGAAATCCTCCTCTTTCCTATTATTTATTGATTTACAGCAATTGCTGGCTGCACGACTTCGATAAGCTTACCTTTACACACATTCACACCAGCTTCTAGAAGTTTAACGCGACATAGCTTACCAGCTAATTCCGGGCTGCCCTCAAAAGCAATATGCAAATAATTATCGGAATATCCAAGAAGTTGCCCCTTGGCTACTAACTCTTTACTTGTATGCTCTGGAATTACCTCGAACGTACCTCCAACGAATTGCTCTGCATAAGCTAGCTGCATCCGCTCGGATAGATCAATTACTTGATGAACACGATCATTCTTCACTTCTTCATCAATCTGATCTTCCATACGTGCAGCTGGTGTACCCGTACGTCGAGAATAAGGGAATACATGCATTTCGGAGAACTGCATCTCTTCCATAAACTTCAATCCTTCTTGGAACATTTCATCTGTTTCACCTGGGAAACCAACAATCACATCTGTTGTGATGCCCACGTCAGGCAGTGCTTGACGAATGAGCTCAATCTTACGAGCAAATTCAGCTGTTGTATACTTACGACGCATACGTGCTAATACAGCATCATTACCTGCTTGCAATGGAATGTGCAAATGACGGCACATTTTGTCCGATGCATTCAGCACTTCGAGCACTTCATCCGTAATTTGACTCGCCTCGATAGATGAGATACGAATACGCTTTAGACCTTCAACTTTATCAAGATCCCACAGCAATTTAGCAAGTGAATAGTTCTCTATATCTTCGCCATAGCCACCTGTGTGAATACCAGTGAGCACAAGCTCTTGAAACCCTGCATCAACTAGCATACGTGCTTGCTTAATGACACTTTCAGGCTCACGAGAACGCATTAACCCTCTTGACCATGGAATGATACAGAAGGTGCAGAAGTTATTGCAGCCCTCTTGAATTTTGAGAAAAGCACGCGTACGATCGGCAAAATCCGGAACATCCAGTTCTTCAAACTGACGTGTCTTCATAATGTTACGTACCGCATTGATTGGCTGTCTTTGCGCCTCAATCTCATGTACATATTGAACAATCTTATCGCGATCCTGTGTCCCAATAACGAGGTCAACCCCAGGAATATCCATGATTTCTGCTGATGATGTTTGTGCATAACAGCCGGTAACAGCAACAATTGCATCCGGATTCCGGCGAATAGCTCGGCGGATCATCTGTCTACTTTTCTTATCACCCGTATTCGTCACTGTACAAGTGTTAATCACATACACTTCAGCTGTTTCTTCAAAATCAACTTGCTCATAACCTTCGTTCTTGAACTGTTGCCAAATAGCTTCTGTATCGTAAAAATTCACTTTACAACCCAGTGTATGAAAGGCAATTCTACTCAAAGCTATCCCCCATTTCTCCAGATTCATATAATATACACGTAAGCCCAACCATAGCTGCGGTCTCCGTGCGTAATATTCTTCTTCCTAATGAAACAGACTTAACTCCTGCAGCAGTTGCTGCTTCTACCTCTCCTGTTGTAAAACCACCTTCAGGACCGACGATAATTAACAATTTGGCAGCTTTATTCTTCAAGGATTCGCGCACAAGCGAACGAAACGTTGTACCCTCTTCTTGCTCATAACAAATCCAAGCCGCATCAAACTCGCTGACAAGTGAAAGCAGTTGTTTAAAGCTCCGTACAGAATCAATCGCAGGAATCCGGTTGCGATGTGCCTGCTCAGCTGCTTCTTTCGCAATCTTACCCCAGCGTTCTACACGCTTAGCTTCTTTCTTCGCATCGTATTGCACAACCGTACGTTCGGAGACGAAAGGAATGAATCCGACGGCTCCAATCTCTGTCCCTTTTTGAATAACAAGCTCAAGCTTATCACCTTTAGGTAAAGACTGTGCAATCCATACGTTAACCGCTGGCTCCGCTGTCATTGGCAATCGTTCAATGATTTCCGCTTCTACGATACCCTTTTCTATTGCAACAATCTTCACTAGAGCTTCACGATCAAGTCCATCCGTGCATATACATTTGTCCCCAATTTCAGCCCGCATAACGCGGGTCAGATGATGGGCATCGTCGTCAGTAATCGTAACTCTATTGTCGCCAAATTGTTTTGATGCTATAAAATAACGTTGCATTTATTCACCAATTTCTATATTAAATATCCTATTACTTAGCGTATATCTCATTCTAAACATAAACATGCACCTAACATCTTACAACTTTTGTTTACGAAAAGCTACCCATACCTCACATTAACTAGAATGGAAAAATCGCCTGAGCCACCTGATTAAAGAACAAAATAATCGGCTTTGTTAGTCCAAAGATTGGTCCTAAAGTTATATTGTACAAAGGACGAATGAAAACTAATAACAAAAGAATATATACGGTCCATTGTTCATATGGTCTTATTTTCGCCATTATACGGTAAGGCAAGACACTTTCCAAAATTCGATACCCGTCAAGCGGTGGAATTGGAATTAAATTAAGAATGAACAGCAATACATTTAATTGCACGAATAAAGAAAGGAACAGCATCATGGCTTCTATTGCACCTGATGACCACCCAGCGATGAGTCCTGTATGGGTAACAATATAATAAATTAGCGTTCCAAT
Source organism: Paenibacillus sp. P5_B5 (assembly GCF_056400365.1). Lineage (NCBI taxonomy): Bacteria > Bacillati > Bacillota > Bacilli > Caryophanales > Paenibacillaceae > Paenibacillus > Paenibacillus sp. P5_B5. Next base: position 118,153 of record NZ_JBFULK010000010.1, on the reverse strand, counting down.
GAATCCAAGTACGAGATTGGAGAATGGTCCAAGAAAAGAAACAATTACATTCATCAATCGTGGATTGCGAAATTTAGAAGGGCTGACAAGTACAGGCTTAGCCCATCCGAACCCAACAAGAACAAATAATAACGTACCAAAAACATCTAAATGCCGCATAGGGTTCAGTGTAACCCGCCCCATACTTCGTGGTGTAGGATCACCGAATTTATCAGCTGAATAAGCATGTGCAAATTCATGAACGGATAATGAAATCATCAAGACAAGTAAAACAAATGGTATCCAATCAAGCGGGTAATGCAAAAAACTATCCAAAATCGATCACCTATCTCTTCCTTGCCACGATTGCAACCCAATCTCCATCGTAGCTCTTCTCAATAATCTCGAAATTCACTTCTAATAATCCTTGCTCCACTAAATGTTCCTTAGACTGAATGATACCTGAAGTGACATAAATACCGCCTGGTTGTAATACATCATAGACGTCTTGTATGAATAACAAGATGATTTCTGCTAGAATGTTCGCAACCACAATCTGAACTGGCAACTGAACATTCAGCTCCGCTCCAGCTTCATTTTCCTTCAATACGCCTAATAGATCACTTAATTTCACATTAATTTGATTTTCAAGATGGTTCTGTACCGTATTCTCGTTCGCACTATGAATAGCAACTGGATCAAGATCAACAGCGAGTACTTGACGCGCACCAAGCTTGGCAGCAGCTATTGCTAACACGCCAGAGCCTGTCCCCACATCAATAACATCCTCGCCACCGTTCATGTATTTCTCAAGCATCTGAAGGCATAGAGAAGTCGTAGCGTGAGTACCTGTACCGAAAGCCATTCCAGGATCGAGCTCTATAATGATCTCGCCTTCTGCTGCTGTATAATCTTCCCAAGTCGGCTTAATGGTCAAGTGTTCGGATACTTTAATTGGCTTAAAGTACTGTTTCCATGCTGTAGCCCAGTCCTCATCATCTACAAGCTTCAACCCATAAATTGGACTACCTGTATCTATATCATATTGCGTCAGCTCTGCAACACGTTCTTGCAGCTCAGCCATCACCACAGCCATATCCATTGTTTCATCAAAATAGCCCTGAATAACCGCTCTTCCCTCAGGGATATCATTTAACGGCTGATCATACAATTGACCGAAGGAAGTATCGCGCACTTTATTCAAAGTACCGGATTCCTCGATTGCTACTCCCCCAGCTCCAAGCTCATGTATAAAATTCGAGATCATTTCAATTGCTTCTTCTGTTGTGTGAATCGTTATTTCATGCCATTTCATGTGTATTGCCCCCATTATCATCACTAGTTGTCATCTAAGCATATTGGTATATTGTACTATACGATTGCCCCTCTGGTAAAATTCAAGCATGCAGTGTTCAAAAGCTAGACAAGGTTGAGCTTACAAGCTTACAAACAAGAGGCGAAATTATCATCATTATCGGTATACCAATCCAGCCATACATTAATAATCCAAGCCAAATACTAAGTAATCCAACAGCGGGTAAAGCCATCCAAAAGGAGGCAATCGTCACTGCTTGAATCTGAGCTGAACCTTCTATACGAAATAACATCATAATATCCTCAGTTAATGTATGTCTGTTCTTCATTTTCGCCCATGTCACAAGTACAAATGCCACGAATGCCCATAGTATCCACTTTGACACAGCAGGAGCAAGCCATAAACCTACAATGGCAGTTGAAATAAGCTGTACATAAGAAAGCATTTGTGAACCACTACGAAAAAAGCCTTTTATCATGAATTCTGCAACTCCATTAGAAGGAGTTAATTTGCGGAATAATCTCTGTGAACGAGGGAACAGAAGCGGTCGCTTCCGTCTAGATGGAACTTTAAATGCGGCTTCATCCTTCATGATCAGAGATAAAAGCTTTGTTCTAGCTTTGTATTCACGTTCAATATCGAATAAATAAGTTCCCTTCCAACCCAATCTCAAGTAGCTTAGAAGCAGCAATAGTAGAATAACCAGTAAGGTTAGTACATAACCGACTAGTACATATTCAACTATTAATTGAGCTCCATTCAAATAAATATAATATCCTACGCCATATAATATGATCTGCATCATATACTGCTTAATTCCATCAAATTTAAAGGCGATCCTCTCATTGGCAAATGCAACAACAAGACCATACACCGCCGAAAATAAGAGTAAGCTAATCATACTAGAAACACTGATCTGAAACTGCTTTACGAGAAGCGGAGCTGTTAACGCAAGTATAATCGTTGTTTGAATGACCTTCATAAACAGGGAATACATAAAACCATAACGTATTTGAGCCTGTATCCATGCCTGATTACAAATGATAAATAACTGATCCCCTGCTTGTATAAAGTACCGATAAGCTCCTGTACAAGCAGCAAAATAAATGATCCCCATCACCAATTGAACAGGAATCAAAGCAATCCAAGAGGGCATCTCTGACCACATTTGAGTGTAGATTACCCCACCAATGAAAAGCGCAGGAACTACTATGTATATCGCTACAATCCAGTCTACTACAATAGAAATCGCACGCAATTGAAATTTAACATTGGCGAACATTCTATGAATAAAGAGCTTTAATGGTGTCATCGTATTATACCAATTGGTGGAAACAATCGAACAACGCAGCACCCGTGAGGCCTGCTTGTTCTTGAATTTCCCCAAGTGTTCCATTTGCAACGATCGTACCACCTGACAGAAGGACAAAACCATCACATATTCTCTCAGCCGTATCCAGCACATGGGTAGACATGAGAATACCTGCACCCCGTTCTTTCTCTTCATCTAGCATGGCTAATAAATCTTTAGTAGCATGTGGGTCTAGTCCAATAAAAGGCTCGTCCACGATATATACATCAGGTCGATTCATAAACCCAATGATTAGCATTACTTTCTGCTGCATACCTTTGGAGAAGCTGCCTGGCAAATGATGCTTTACATCAGTTAAATGAAACTGCTTAAGCAACTCCTCTGCTCTAGCAATAAATTTATCTTCGCTCATTTCATAGACTGAAGCAGCTAGACGTAGATGCTCCCATAATGTTAACTCTTCATATAGAATTGGATGCTCTGGTATGTAGGCATATCTAGATTTCTCTCCTACAAACTCTATTTGACCTTCACAATAGGGGAGTAAACCTAAAATGCTTTTGATAGTCGTACTTTTACCAGCCCCGTTAGGACCAATTAACCCTATTAGTTGACCTTGCTGAAGCATGAACGAGATATTATGAATTGTTGCTTCTGCTTGACTATACCCCGCTTGCTCGATACTTACTTTCAATACAGTATTCATCTTAGGCCTCAACCTACCATTCTTTACACCATTCTAATAACCTAGTTGGATCATAACATAAAGAAAACTCAAGCAACAGTCGTCAGACTATTACTTGAGCTTACATGCTTTATAAGTTCTCTCGTATTATAGAGAACTGTCTTCTTCCTGTTGTCTTTGATCAGCCGCATTCGCTCTCATCACAGCTTCCAAATCTTCAGCATCGGCTTGCTCAGAAGCAAACTCTACATCCTCATTCTCCCCAACGGGTAACTTCTGTGATTGAGGTGAGGTAATTAATTGACTTTGTTCACTTTGATTGTTACTTGAATTATTTTGTGTCATATCGTTCCTCCTGTTGTTGCTTTGCTAAATAACAGAAGTATTATGTACAAGTTAACTATTAAATATGCTAGAACCCAGCATGATTTATAAATCGCTGGGTTCTAGACGATAAGCTATTCTATTCGCCGAACAAAGCTTTTTTGAATCGAGTGAACATCGACCCTTGCTGTTCATGCGTATTCTCGCCATTTAACGATGCAAACTGACGAAGCAAAGTCTTCTGCTCATCGGTCATATTATTTGGTGTAACGACGGTTACTTTAACATGCTGATCGCCTTGACCATATCCGCGTAAATGTGGAACACCTTTACCCTTAAGACGGAAATAAGTCCCTGTTTGCGTACCTGATGGTATCTTCAACTTCACCTTCTCGGTCAAGGTTGGAATCTCAATTTCATCGCCCAGAGCTACCTGTGCAAACGTAAGTGGAACTTCACAATAAATATCGTCACCTTCACGTTCGAAGAAGTCATGCGTTTTCACACGAATAACAACGTATAAATCTCCTGAAGGACCTCCACGTGTTCCCGCTTCACCTTCACCACTTACACGCAGCTGAGCACCGTCATCAACCCCTGCAGGGATTTTAATATGGATCGTGCGTTGCTTCTTAACTTTACCAGCGCCATGACAAGTTCCGCATTTTTGCTTGATAATTTTTCCGGATCCACTACAGCTTGAACAAGCACGACGATTCACAACACGACCAAACGGTGTATTCTGAACAACCTCCTGCTGACCTGAACCGTGACATACTGTACAAGCCTCTGGCTTAGTTCCAGGTTTAGCACCCGAACCACTACATGTATCACAATTCTCAGTACGTGGAATTGTAATGTCTAATTCCTTACCGAATACTGCTTCTTTGAACTCGATTGTCATTGTATATTGCAAATCATTTCCACGTTGTGGTGCATTCGGATTACGTCTTCCACCACCACCGCCGCCGAAGAACATATCGAATATATCGCCAAATCCACCAAAATCGCCGCCATTAAAGCCGCCGCCCATACCTTGATTCGGATCCACATGTCCATATTGATCATATGTTGCACGCTTCTGATCGTCACCTAAGACATCGTAGGCTTCCTTTGCTTCTTTAAACTTTTCCTCAGCATCGGGAGCTTTGTTAACGTCAGGATGAAACTCGCGTGCGAGCTTGCGGTATGCTTTTTTTAAATCATCTGGCGAGGCATCCTTGTTAACCCCTAACACCTCGTAATAATCGCGTTTACTCATTGTTCCACTCCCACTTATTGCTAACTTATACATACATATTCACAAACGAAAGTCAAAGCTGCCTCTCGGCAAGCTTTGACTATCATGTTTGAACTTACTAATTCTTACTTCTTGTCTTCGTCCACAACTTCATAATCAGCATCAACAACATTATCGCGTTTTGCTTCACCTTCAGTTGCATTTGCACCCTCGGCACCAGCGCCAGCTGCAGCAGCTTGCTCATAAAGTTTGACAGACAATTGTTGTACAACTTCAGTCAATTCTTCTGTTGCTGATTTAATAGCTTCCACGTCATCGCCTTCAAGAGCTTTCGTTACCTTCTCTTTAGCAGCAGTCGCTTTATCAATTTCACCTTGATCTACTTTATCGCCAAGATCTTTAATAGTCTTGTCAACAGTATACACAAGTTGATCCGCATTGTTACGAGCTTCTACTAGCTCTTTACGTTTGCGATCTTCTTCCGCATGCAATTCTGCATCCTTCATCATTTGTTCGATTTCAGCATCTGACAAACCGGATGATGAAGTAATTGTGATCTTCTGGCTCTTACCAGTACCTTTATCCAAAGCAGATACGTTCACGATTCCGTTCGCATCGATGTCAAAAGTAACTTCGACTTGTGGAATGCCGCGCGGTGCTGGAGGAATATCTCCAAGCATAAAGCGTCCAAGTGTTTTGTTACCTGCAGCCATTTGACGCTCACCTTGCAACACGTGAATTTCTACGCTTGTTTGGTTGTCGGCATATGTGGAGTAAACTTGTGACTTACTTGTTGGAATCGTTGTATTACGATCAATCATTTTGGTAAATACGCCACCAGCTGTTTCAATACCAAGTGACAATGGTGTTACGTCGAGAAGAACTACGTCTTTAACGTCACCAGTCAATACGCCAGCTTGAACTGCTGCACCAAGTGCAACCACTTCATCCGGATTAACACCTTTATGTGGATCTTTACCTGTTAGTTTCTTAATAGCTTCTACAACTGCAGGAATACGAGTTGATCCACCAACTAATACGACACGGTTAATATCATTAGCTGTAAGACCAGCATCACTTAATGCTTGACGTGTAGGTCCTAATGTACGCTCAACAAGTGAAGCGGACAATTCTTCAAATTTAGCACGAGTAAGGTTCATTTCCAAGTGCTGTGGTACGCCATCTACTACTGTAATAAATGGAAGTGAAACCGTTGATGTAACAACACCGGATAGTTCTTTCTTAGCTTTCTCTGCTGCATCTTTCAAACGCTGTACTGCAGCTTTATCTTTACTTAGATCAATACCTTGTTCTTTCTTGAACTCGCTTACTAGGTAATCGATGATCACTTGGTCAAAGTCGTCGCCACCTAAGTGATTGTCACCAGAAGTTGCTTTTACTTCGAAGAAACCGTCGCCTAGTTCTAGGATAGATACGTCGAACGTACCACCACCAAGGTCAAATACAAGAATTGTATGATCTTCCGTTTTTTCCATACCATACGCAAGTGCAGCCGCTGTCGGCTCATTTACGATACGCAATACTTCAAGACCAGCAATTTTACCTGCATCCTTTGTTGCTTGACGCTGTGAGTCGTTAAAATACGCTGGAACCGTAATAACCGCTTGTGTTACAGATGTTCCAAGATAAGCTTCAGCATCTGCTTTTAGTTTTTGCAAAATAATAGCTGAAATTTCTTGTGGTGTGTAGTCTGTGCCATCAATTGTTTCTTTATGGTTTGTACCCATATATCTCTTGATCGACATAACTGTACGATCTGGATTTGTAATGGATTGACGTTTAGCAGTTTCACCTACGATACGCTCTCCATCTTTCTTAAAACCTACAACTGAAGGCGTTGTTCTGTTGCCTTCCGGGTTAGGGATAATAACGGCTTCGCCGCCTTCCATTACTGCTACACATGAATTTGTTGTTCCTAAGTCAATACCAATTACTTTACTCATTTCTTTGTTCCTCCTTGATATTCTTTATATAGAACTACATGCTAACTTTAACCATCGCTGGGCGAATGACTCTGTCATTAAGTACATAACCTTTTTGGACTTCTTCTACTACAAAGCCCTCTTCATACTCATCGGATTCCACCTGCATAATTGCCTGATGGAACTCAGGATTAAACGGTTGCCCTACACTTTCAATAGGGGATACACCTTCATTCTTTAGTATGCCTTCGAATTGACGGAATACCATATCGATTCCTTTAATAAGGCCGTCGAAATCTTGTGTTTCCTTAGAAGTCTGCAAAGCACGGTCGAAATTATCGATAATAGGAATTAAATTTTCAACTAGCTTTTGGGAAGCGTATTTAGCAAGCTCTTCCTTCTCCTGACGCGCACGGCGACGGAAATTATCAAAATCAGCCTGATTCCGAAGGAGACGCTGGTAATTCTCGTCTGCTTGTTTACGCAATTGTTCAAGCTCTTCGCCTTCAACTGTATATGTAGAGGCTTCGCTCATCGTTTCCTCTTGATTATCATCTACCTCTGTGTTGTCTGCTGTCTCTGGGTTGTCTGTCAGCTCTGAATTATCATGTTGCTGAGTCTTCTTACTCACTCAAAGATCACCTCCTGTTTAGAATGAACAATCATGAACTGTATTTAAGTTTTATACCACTTTGCTAGGGACATCTCCAAATTTTTGGACATGTAATCAATCAATCGAATCACTTTGCCATATTCCATCCGTGTCGGACCTAGAATTCCAACTGTACCAATCAATTGATCATCAATTGAATAAGATGCTGTGATGAAGGAGCAATCTGTCATTGCCTGCATGGAATTCTCCGCACCAATTCGCACTTGTAGACCTTCCGGAGAGGAAGAAATAAGTCGAATAAGCGTAGGCGTTTCTGCTAACAGATCTAATATGTTTTTGACCTTATCGACATCTTTAAATTCAGGCTGTGTTAGCATGTTGGTTGATCCACCAATAAATACGCGATCTTTATCATCGCTTAGCAGAACACCCTCAATCATGCCCAGCAGTTCTTCATAGTTTGAAGTGTATCTACTTAACTCAACTGCAACCTCATTAAACAATTTGGACTTAAATTGCTTTAAATTCACATTCTTCAATCGGTCGTTAAGTAAGTTTACGACTTTCTCAATGTCGGACATCGACATTCCTTCTGGTAATGTGAAAGTCTTATTCTCAACATGCCCCGTATTCGTCACAATGAGCGCAACTGCAGTTGTATCCGTAATCGGAATAATCTGTAGGGACTTAAGAGTCGTACCAAAAACATCGGGACCTAGCACAATCGATGTATAATTCGTCAAAGACGAAAGAACAGTTGCAACATGGCCAATAACATCTTCCATCTCTTGAATTTTATTTGAAAAATAAAGCTTCATTACATCGAGCTCATGTGGATTTAACCCACCCTGCTCAATTAGATGATCGACATAGTATCGGTAGCCTCTATGTGACGGAATTCGTCCCGCGGAAGTATGTGGTTGCTCTAAAAAACCCATCTCCTCCAAATCGGACATTTCGTTCCGAATGGTAGCTGGGCTAAACCCTACATTACCGCGCTTAGAAATACTACGCGAACCAATCGGCTCTGCAGAGCGGATATAATCATCTATAATCGCACTTAGAATCGTTCGTTGGCGTTCCGACAGCATAGCGATACCTCCATAATAGTGATTCGTTAGCACTCATCTTAAGTGAGTGCTAACTCATAATTAAAAAATAACAGACCCTGAGGTCTGTTGTCAAGTTAATCTAGCGTCAATTATCGCCTATTTCCTTCTTATGTATCCAATCGTTTTAATACTGCAATCTCATCACAACAAAACTGTTTCTTGCAGTTCACACAATCTTTCCATACTTTCTCTGGAAACACATCCTTTGGAACTATACTAAAGCCATTCTTAAGGAAGAATCCAACTTCATATGTGAGTGCCATCACTTTAGGGATTTGTTGAATTCTTGCATCTTCGATAAGTGCTTCAACAAGCAATCTGCCGATCCCTTTACCTTTATATTCATCCGTTATGCCAAGTGAACGAATCTCTACCAGATCAGATCCAAGCTGAGTAAGAGAACCACAACCTATTAATTCTTCATCAGAAGTTTCCGCCACCACAAAACTAGTAATCTGATTAAGAAGAGTTTCTTTAGATCGATAAAGCATAATTCCTTGTTTGGCATAATGTTCAATTAGTTCGAATAAAGACTCTACATCTTCTGCAACTGCTTTACGACAATTTAGCCCCATGACATAACCCACCTTATATTGCTCCATAATAACCTTGTTTGAAGGATTTAGGTATAAATATACAATATTTTCGCATGATTATACAAGAGGGAATAGTCCGATTTTTTCAGTTTTTCATAATTTATATGTTTATTGTATCGGTATAAGAAGAAGCCAAGGACAATCTCAAAGAGTTGAGTTTGATAAGACAATTCCAGAATATATGTAAAGAAGCTTCCCAAACCATGTTAAGAATGGAGTGGAAAGCTTCTTTGTTTATGAAAGATAGGTTGAAATATTTAGTGTGAAATATTAATGATACTTATTAAGTGATACATTTTAAGTGATACGTATTAAGTAATAAATGAAGCGAACACATCGTTACCAAATAACAATCCTTTATCAGATAATCGATAATTTTGCTGATCACTTAGCAGTAATTCCTGAGCTATTAAACGATCGATTGTTTGTCCAAACACATCACGAATGGAACATCCAAACTGCACTTCGAAATCAGCATCCTGCACGCCGCACATCATTCGAAGACCAACCATCATGAAATCCTCCATCGCTTCTTGTCGACTCACTTCATGTTGTTCCAGAATTGGTAGACCAGACTCTGTAGCATTGATGTAAGGCTGTACACCTTTGACATTCACATGACGCATACCATTTGAATATCCGTGAGCTCCTGCTCCCAATCCATAGTAGGGCTCATTCTTCCAGTAGGTGATATTATGCTTGGAAGCATAGCCTGGTTTAGCAAAATTAGATATCTCATACTGCTCATAACCCGCTTCTTGCAGCGTACGCATGATTAATAGAAACATATGAAGCTCTTCCTCTTCATCAGGTAACGGCAGTTGGTTCTTATTAAATAATTGATGAAAGAGCGTATTCTCTTCTACTTTCAATGAATAGATCGAATAGTGCTTCAAATCTAATTTGAGCGCTTCTTTCAGTGTAGATTCCATAATTTCTAGTGTCTGCTTGGGAAGACCAAACATAAGATCAATTGAAATATTGTCAAACCCGATTTTACGCGCATTCTCTAAACTACGATAAACATCATCTGTGTTATGAATACGTCCAATTCGCTCTAGCAAACCATTATCAAAAGACTGTACGCCAAAAGAAAGCCGATTAACTCCTCCTTCTTTCATCACAGCTAGCTTGGCTTCATCCGTCGTGCCTGGATTAGCTTCCATGCTGAACTCAAGCTCAGGAGTGCTAAGTGGAAAATAAGTACGTACAAGCCGTAAGAATTTATCCATTTGCTCAGGCAATAACACAGTCGGCGTACCACCACCAACGAATATCGTCTGAATCGAGCTTGGCGGCAGCTGTTTAACTGTATGCTCCATCTCACGTTCTAGTGCTTCTAAATACGCATCGACTGGTTGTCCCTTGAGAACGAATGAGTTGAAATCACAGTAAAAGCATTTATTTGTACAAAATGGGATATGAATATATACGGCTTTAGGTGCCGTGTTTAATTGAGTCATTTGATAATTTCCTTTACTCTTCCAACCTGGCCATCCGTGAGTCGTACTTTAATACCATGCGGGTGTTTCGGTGAGTTCGTTAGAATATCTTTCACAATTCCTTTGGTGAGTTTACCTGTACGTTGATCATTCTTCAAAACAATATGGACTTCGATTCCCGGAGTCACGTCTTTACGCAGTTGCCCGTTCATATTTCGCCTCCGTGTATGTGTGCTATAAATTTTATTGGCATGCTGCATGATGACATGTTGGAGCATGTTGGCATGCTGCATGATAACATGTTGGAGCATGTTGGCATGATGGCATATTACTCCGTTGCATAATGGATATTGTATGCTACATGCTGATAAGCCGGTCTATTGCCAAGTTGCATATTACATATTGCACGTTGACAAGCCGACATGTTCACATAATAGCACGCACCCATGCTCAATAGTTTCATTTTACTATAAGTACAGCCAAAATCGAAATTTTAATTAGAATTCGATCGTATAATGTCTCTTCATCAGAGTTTGAATGCATATTGTACAATCAAATTAACGCAACAAACCCTCTACGAATATTAGAGTGTATTCCGTACATTCAAAATCATACTTTGATCGCTATTTTAAAAAACGCCCTTAAGCCAAATGGCTAAAGGACGTTCTTCGTCTTTACTTATCGTTTTTGTTTATCGTTGTTATTTATCGTCGATTTTAAGAACTGCCATGAACGCTTCTTGAGGTACTTCAACGGATCCGACTTGCTTCATCCGCTTCTTACCTTCCTTCTGCTTCTCAAGCAATTTCCGTTTACGTGAAATGTCACCACCGTAGCACTTGGCAAGAACGTTCTTACGCATTGCTTTAACGGTTTCACGGGATACTATTTTTTGACCAATCGCTGCTTGAATGGGTACTTCAAACATTTGACGCGGGATTAGTTCACGCAACTTTTCACAAATAATTCGACCACGGTTGTATGCACGATCACGGTGAACAATGAAGGATAAAGCATCCACTTGTTCATTGTTAAGGAGAATATCCATCTTAACCAAGTTCGATTTCTTGTATCCTGAGATCTCATAGTCAAAGGATGCATAGCCTTTTGTGCTTGACTTCAACTGATCGAAGAAGTCATATACAATTTCCGCTAACGGTATATTGTAAGACAACGTAACGCGATTCGTATCTAGATATTCCATATTAATGAATTCGCCACGCTTGCTCTGACACAATTCCATAATTGCACCAACATAATCGTTTGGAACAATAATCGACGCTTTAACATATGGCTCTTCTACGAATTCAATACGCTGTTGATCTGGATAATTTGATGGGTTATCGATGTCCATCGTTTCACCATTCGTCAGCGTGATGCGATAAATAACACTCGGTGCAGTCGTAATAAGTGGAATATTGAACTCACGTTCAATCCGCTCTTGAATGATTTCCATATGGAGTAAACCAAGGAAACCACAACGATAGCCAAATCCAAGCGCTGTTGACGTCTCAGGCTCATAACGAAGCGAAGCATCGTTCAGTTCTAATTTTTCTAGTGCCTCACGAAGATCGTTATAATCTGTCGTCTCAATTGGATACAATCCACAGAATACCATTGGGTTGATCTTGCGATAGCCTGGAAGTGCCTCTTGAGCAGGATTCGCTACATTCGTAATCGTATCCCCTACTCGTGTATCACCAACATTCTTAATACCTGCGACAACGAATCCTACGTCACCTACATTAAGCTCGTCAACGATTGTCATCCGCGGCTTGAAAGCTCCAACCTCGATAACCTCAAATGTTTTATTAGTTGCCATAAATTTGATCTTAGAGCCCGTACGAATTGCTCCATCCACAACCCGCACATAGACAATTACACCTTTGTATGGATCATAATGCGAATCAAAAATAAGCGCTTTAAGCGGCTTTGAATGATCGCCAGTTGGTGCTGGTACCTTCGCACATACTTGTTCCAAAATCTCTTTGATTCCAATTCCAGCTTTAGCTGACGCAAGCACCGCTTCTGAAGCATCGAGGCCGATAACATCTTCGATCTCCTGCTTCACACGTTCAGGGTCTGCGCTCGGCAGGTCAATCTTATTGATAACTGGCAAAATTTCTAAGTTGTTATCAAGTGCAAGATACACATTCGCCATTGTCTGAGCTTCGATACCTTGCGCCGCATCTACAACAAGCAAAGCACCTTCGCAGGCAGCCAAGCTTCGAGACACTTCATACGTAAAGTCGACATGTCCCGGTGTATCGATCAAGTTCAGGATATATTCCTGTCCATCATCTGCCCGATAATCAAGGCGAACCGCTTGCAGTTTAATCGTAATCCCACGTTCCCGCTCCAAATCCATTTGGTCGAGCACTTGCTCCTGCATTTCACGTGTGGACAACGTTCCTGTATATTCTAATATCCGATCGGCTAACGTGGACTTCCCATGATCAATATGAGCAATGATTGAGAAGTTACGAATTTGTTTCTGTCTAGCTTGAATATCCGTCATGCCTTACCCCCACTATCAATTACAATAAACATCATTATAACAGTTGGTGGAATAGGCTTCAATGTTTACTGTAAACATGTATCAAACAAATAAGTCGAATATGGCAGAAAAAAACGAAACTATCAAACTAGCCAACTGTTTTACAAGACTGCCAAGGCCTTTTCCAAGACTACCAAACAGTGAGCTATGCTCCGTTTGATTACGTGCAAGTCTGATCTCCTCGTAGGTTAGTTTAGCTTTCTGAGCTTCTGCTTCCGCTAGTTTCTTTTTTTCCTTCTCAAGATCTTGCGCTTGCTGTTTTTCCTTCGCAATTGCAGCCTTATCCACTTGTTCACTATCCATTGGTCCATATACGCGTTCCATTCCACTAGAAGCTAAGCTTACTCCGAATAGGATACAGAAAACTGTGAATATGATAACGAGCCCACTTTTCAAATAAAATCTTCCCGTCCGATTCACTAGACCCACACTCCCTAAATTAATGCAAAACTATTCGAAAGCAGCAACCATCATCCATTTACCTTCTGTGCTTTTAGGATCACTTCTGAAATCGCTGAGCTAAGGGCATCTACTGTGCGATAGCATTCTTCGAGTGTATTGTATGGGCCCCCGACTTCAATCAAAATTGAGTTTGGTGAAATCGTTTGGTTATAGATCCCATTACCTTCTTTTTCCGTTTTGGCATAGATTCCTTTGGATAGCCCCGGCTTTTTATTTTCCAAAATTTCATGTATTTGATTTGCGAACGATTCATTTTTTTTCCAATTCGGATTAACTGTCCCAATAATAAAGTGAACTTGTGCATAATCCGTACCATCAATACTTACCGTCGTCTTCTTACGAGCCAAAGAATCACGGTGAATATCAAAATAATATTGCAAGTCAGAATTAACAGCAGATACTTCTTGAAGTGTTCTCATGGAATATTTATAGGAATACACACTCTTAAAATCCTTGATAATATTAGGGTAGTTAGCCTTAGAATGTAGTGCACCAATACCTGCTTGCTGTAATTTTTCCGTTAATCTTTTTCCGACAAGCATAATATTTTTACTTGAATTATAGGCTAAATTTGGATCTGTTATCCCCTTGTCCTTTAGTTCAGGCAAGAATGATTCCGTACTATGCGACTGATAAATAAACGCTATTTTATTACCACCCATTACTTGGTTACGCTTGTCTGGTGGATTTTCTATAGGTGCTGGAATCGGTGTTATTTCTTCTTGTGCATTTGGTTCTATGGCTTCTCCAGTAAAAACACTAGCAGGAGGAGACAAGTGAAGCGGTTCACTAGGGTTGTCCACCTTGCCTGGACGTAGTACCGTCGTTTTCCCAGCATTCAAGCCCGGTATTTCGTGCGCAAGAATGGACTTTGGGTCCTCTGGATTCAGGTCCGTTAAGAAACGAACCATGAAATACAGAATATTCTTACCTGAGAATGTAAAATCCATCGAGCCTTTCTGCAAGCCTGGCACTTCCATTCCTAGCATATCAACAAAAAATTGATTGGAAACAGCCGCGGCTAGTCCCTTAATAGAACCCGTAGGTGCCGAATCCGTCTTGGATTGGAATATACTCCCTAGGCTCACGATAACGATTACTAGCAAAGTACTCATACTTCCGATGAGCATTAATTTGCCGAAAGATCCAGCACTTTCTAGTGTTTTTCGTAAACTGTTCAAATTGAGTGTTACTGAGGTTCTTTTCATCTGATTAATCCTCCCGAATCTACTTACTATAATCTATGAGAACTATTCATTTAATAGAACCAATTTAATAGAACCAATATAATAGAAAAAGCACTTTTCTCTTCGCTACCAGTCGTAACGTTGAGTTAGTGCCTTGAACTGACATACATACAGATATTGTTTGAATACTGTTATTGCATAAATACTTAGATGACAAACTTAATTCATAGCTTAATGTGTATATGCAGTAACATTATTTACATCAATAGCGTCATGAAGGGCGGCATTCAATCCGCTTGCGATAATATTCGCTATATCTTCAATGAACTCATCGACCTCTTTTGGAGTGACTAGCAAATCATGTCCAAGCGGCTCAAGTACCTCTTTAACAAGTGACAATCTTTGATTCTCTTCCATGGTATCCAGCATTCCAAGAATCTGGCCAGTTTGAGCTGTATTCTGATTAAAATGAGTTTTCATCAAATCAATACAATTATTCACAATTGTTGATGCATATACGACAGTGGGCACACCAATTGCGATAACAGGTATTCCAAGGATTTCTTTAGTTAATCCTTTGCGCTTGTTGCCGATCCCTGAACCGGGGTGAATGCCAGTATCTGCAATTTGAATCGTCGTATTAACCCGCTCTAGTGCCCTCGAAGCTAATGCATCAATGGCAATTAATAAGTCAGGCTTCGATTTTTCTACAATTCCTTGCACAATTTCACTGCTCTCAATACCCGTTATTCCTAGCACACCTGGAGCGACCGCACTGACAGGTCGATAACCGGGACTCACCTGATCTGGCATCAACTCAAAATAATGCCTTGTCACAAGCAAATTCTCCACAACAAGCGGCCCTAATGCATCCGGTGTTACATTCCAGTTGCCGAGTCCAATCACAAGAACTTTGGCCATTTTGCTTATACCAATATCTGCTAGAAAGCGTTCAAATTCCTGAGCAAATCGTGTAGCCACCCGATCCTGTAGTTCAGTATCTTGATTACGAAGCTCTGGAACCTCCAGCGTAATATATCGGCCTGGAACCTTACCTAGGGCAGCAGCACCTTGCTGTGTTTGAATGTGAATTTGCGTCACTTTAATCCCTTGATCCTCAGACATTTCTGAATGAACGCCAGGAATTGCACTCCCATTAACCCCACTTGCTGTATCTCTCGCTTCTAAAGCGAGATCCGTTCTTACTGCATATAAACTTAAATCCATCTGTCATTCCCTCTCTTACCGTGACATTCAAGTATAGTGTTAGATAAAATATAATTCTTTATGCATGGAGATACGGTTTAACCAAAATCACGATCTAATCATATTGATTATTTTTCTAATAGGCTTATGCTTGATTTTTATAGAATACCGTGATAAAATGTTCAAAGTTGTCAACATACGTAAAGTTGAACGATGTGTATCGAAGTAGGAGGTGAACGTCTTGCCAAACATTAAATCCGCTATTAAACGCGTAAAGGTTAGCGATAAGCGCCGTCTGCGCAATGCATCCCAGAAGTCTGCACTGCGTACAGCAGTTAAAGCTTTCGAAACAACTGTAGCTACGAATAACGTAGATTCCGCCAAAGAAGCTCTAATTCTTGCTTCTAAGAAATTGGATAAAGCAGCTTCCAAAGGTTTAATCCATAAAAATGCCGCTAATCGCAAGAAATCGCGTCTAGCTAAAAAGCTGAACGCTCTTCAAGCATAAGCTTGATTAAGCTAACAAACACATAAGCAAAGTCCGAACCAATGGTTCGGACTTTTTGTTATGTGAAATCATGTGAAGTCTTTGGTGAATGCCACTGCTCTTAGCGAATTTCCTCGAACCCATACATATATTTACGAAGTGCCTCAGGAATGTAAATCGATCCATCCTCACGTTGATGATTCTCAAGTAATGGAATCAGGATACGCGGTGTCGCTACCATTGTATTATTAAGTGTGTAGCAATATTGCAGCTTACCCTCGTTATCCCGGTAACGAATATTGGAACGTCTAGCTTGAAAATCAAGAACATTCGAAGCCGAATGTGTCTCCCCATAAGCTCCCCTGCTTGGCATCCATGTTTCAATATCGAATTGCTTGTGGTTTTTCTGACTCATATCTCCCGAACAAACCGCGACAACACGATAAGGTAGTTCAAGTAGCTGAAGTAACTGCTCGGCGTTACCTGTCATCTCCTGCAGCAGACGATCTGCTTCCTCCATATCACTGCGGCAAATGACAACCTGCTCCACCTTAGCGAATTGATGTACACGATACAACCCTCTGACATCACGTCCTGCCGAACCAACTTCACTTCGGAAGCAGCTCGATACGCCTGCAAGCTTTAATGGCTCATTAGCATCGACAACTTCATCTGCGTAATAAGCAATTAGAGGCACCTCTGACGTTCCTACAAGCCATTTATCACCATTATCAATAGCAAAGGTCTGATCCTTACCAACAGGGAAGAATCCTGTATTCACAAGTGCATCTTCTCTAACCATTATAGGCACATCCATAATGTTATAACCCTTTGCAACAAGCAAGTCGATTGCTAGCTGCTGTACAGCACGATGCAAGTGTAAACCGGCACCTTTAAGGAAATAATTTCTCATTCCTGCTACCTTAACACCCCGCGCTAAATCAAACATTTGATGCTTTTCACCAAGTTCAATATGATCAAGAGCTTCAAACTCGAATGTCTGTATAGTACCGTGCGTTCTTACCGTTACATTATCTGCATCTGATTGACCAATCGGTGTGTCTGCTGACACAGGATTAGGAATTAGCATCATAATTTGCTGGTACTCTTCTTCAATGGTATGCAGTGATAACTCTAATCCATCTAGTTTAACATTAATTTCTTTAACCAATGCTTTCGTATCATTTATCGATTTCTCGTCTGCTTGCTTAACAAATCTGGCAATTTGCGATGAATGGTCATTCCTTGCTTTACGAAGATTCTCCACCTGTGTCCGAAGTATACGACGCTCATGATCTAATTCCATCCACCGATCCAGATCCACATCAATCCTCTTTTGACTGGCAACTTCTTTCAACAACTCAACATGATTACGTATAAAATTCATTTCTAGCATCCCGCTCTACCCCTCTCTTAATAGAAAAAAACACAAAAAGCGCCCTTCGTCTGTTGGGACGAGGAGCGCTTAATTGTCTCGCGGTGCCACCCAATTTGACTGAACACTCATTCGTTCAGCCCACTTTGGTTCCACGATAACGGGTAGATCCCGGTCTACTTAGGGAGCATATGGATACGCTCTGGTCATAGACACTTCCGAGTTGGATGCTCTTCATTAGCATAATTCCGATGTGTAATTATTGAAACTCATTATAGAACATTTTTTTCGATAATACAAATCTAAATTTTAATCTAATTCATCCATACGTAAATTAGGATTTGGATGTTTGTGACCCATGTGCAAGCTTCATTAAGAATAACTCAAGTCCAAGTACCTTATCCAATTGACCGCTTTTCATCTGATAATCTAGATCGGATAACATACCAATAATTGAAGTTAAATATTCGGCCTCAAACATGCGTGCTTGACCTTCAGCGATTTTGACAGCATAGGGATGAAGACCAATTTGAGAGGCAATCTGACCTTGTGAATAACCTTGCTTCGTCAGCTCCTTCACCTGCAGCATAATCCGAAATTGCCTAGCGATTAACATCGTAATTTTGATCGGCTCTTCTTTGTGCTTTAACAGCTCTTCTAGCAATAGAAATGCACGTTCCATTCGAAGCTTGGCCACTTCTTCCACAAGCATAAATACACTTTGCTCAGCGCTTCGTGATACTAATTTATCAATTAGTTCGATTGTCGCTACACCACCATCTTGTAAATACAGTGAGAGCTTCTCAATTTCGGATGATAGCTGTTGCAGATTACCACCTATGTTCATTATAAGCTGTTCTACCGCACCTGTCGCAAATGAAAAGCCTGCTTTAGAGGCCGACTTAACAACCCAGCTAAGTAGCTCGTCTGGAGCGAGCTGAGGGAACGGAACCAATGCATCCAGCGCCTTTAATTTTTTTACAATCGTTTTACGTTCATCTAGCTTATCTGCATCAACCGTAAAAATAATGACAGAGAAATCAACTGGTGCTTTTAAATACTCTAGAAGCTTATCCAAATTATGATCGAACTTACCTGTATCCTTAGCTCCAGTGAAGAATAAAGCATTCTGTGCAAAAATAATTTTCCTAGGAACCATAAATGGAGACGTCTCCGCATCTTCAATGACAGTTTCCACAGCTGTTTCTCTGAGATCAAATTTACTAAAAGCAAAATCTCGATGCTCAGGTTCAATTAATTTATCTGAGACATAATCAATGAATTGTTGCATTAAATATTTCTCTGGTCCATAGCAGATGTATAACGGAAGTATATTTCCTGCTCCTACTTCCTTGGCTGCTTTGCGATAATCCATACGGTTCACTCCTTATAAGCTTTCACTCAGCAAAAGACTGACCATGTGCGCTTATATCTATCTTACCAACGTCAAGGGGATTACGTCAAAACCAAATGGTTTAAACGTAATCCCCTTATTCGTGCTGAGCTCCGCATGTAGGATGCGGTGAATTATTGAAGAAGCATCTATTTAAACACTCGTGCAAGGCTCTAGAAACCTCACACTAAGTGATTATTATGCTTCACCATTCCTCTTCGGTTATGCAGAAACAAATCTGTCATCCGATAAACCGATTCTCTAATTCAGGTTAACCGAGAGAAATTCGATGTCGTAATCATGCCGTCCCTACAACATATGCAGAATGCTCCAATCCGTGCATATAGATATATAATGTTTTTACTTGAATCAATTTCATAACTTCATTTAACAAGTAGTTCTGTCTTTTGGGCAACATCAATTAAATAACCGTGTACAGTTTGATTATCTGTCACTTCATAATATAAACGATTATTCTCAATCCAAACGATTGAGCTTATATTCTCAGTATCTGACCATTGACGCAAGGAACTAAATACCGTTTCGTTCGTAGTTGCTGTAGAAATAGTCAATTTACGATCATTCACTTCGGCAACATACTCATCATTAGCTATCTTTAAATCGCGATCAAGCAATTCATTCGAACCGCTTAACGAATACAGCATACCTTGATCTACTAAGCCGGTCTCCTCCACAACATCATCAGGAACAGCTGGATCATCAGCAGCGGACTCATTTGGATCTACTAACTTCTGTATAGGCCCTACTCTAGAATTCGGCTTGTCTTTCGCTGATGGAATCTCCGTTTGATCCACTTTGCCGATGATTTGCTTAGATTGGTCATGATTAAGAGCAGAAACCTCTGGCTGTTTCATCGTTGGGTTCGTGTTTACATTCTCTTTCTCATTCTCATTATGTATAGCAGCTGGAGCTGGTGAATCTGGTGCCTGAGTTTGCCCTCCAGATATCATTGTACTCGAATTTCCAGCTACTCCTTGAGTGGATTCTTCATCAGCAGCCTTTGTTTTAAATTCACTGTCAGAGAGAAGCTGACTGGCTTCCTCTGGACTCGGAGCAGACGATTGCCCATTCCACAGGAATAGCACAGCAGCACAAGCAGCAAAAGCTACTGCACTTGTTATCTTCCAAGAAATATTGGTAAAGAATCCGCGTGTCCGGGAATTACTTGTGAATTGAATAGCTGAGTCTTCTCCTACAACAAGCGCAGCACTCTCTTCACGCTCATTCTGCTGCTGAAGATCAAGCTCAGCAAGCTTAGGCAAGATGGTATCGACGATACTATATCTAGGCTTTACTTTAGGCAACTGCTCTAACTCTGCAGACAACTTCTTAAGCTTCTCAAAGGTAGAGGCACATTTATCACAGCTATGTACATGGGCTTCGAGCTCCAACTGTTCACCTAGAACCAAATCATCATCAATAAATCTTTGCATTAGCTCTATCATATTCTCACAATTCATTACCGAACACCTCCCTTCTGATATTCCCCTAGAAGACCTTGAAGCTGCTGTCTTGCCCTAAATAAATAAGATTTGACCGTGTTAAGAGGTAAACTTAAGCTTTCAGCAATTTCATTATATGAAAAATCCTGCAAATATCGAAGAACGATAACCGTTCGATGATGCTCTGGGAGCTTATCGATGGCTTCTCTAACGTCTTGTGCCAAATACATTGTCATAACCTCTTCTTCCACATCTTGGTTGTATGTTAAATACGGGTCACTTTCTTCGATGGAAATAGTCGGCTTATTTTTGCGAAACTTGTCGATACAAATGTTCGTTACAATCCGCTGTACCCAGGTTTTAAAAAGTGCTTTTTCTTCATAAGAACCAATTTTAGTATATATACGAATTAGTGCTTCCTGTGTCGCATCAAGTGCATCCTGCTCATTATTTAATACGTAATAAGCAGTACGGTAGACATGAGTTTCGATATCTCGCAACAGGGTTATAAGAGCCTCTCTATCTCCGGATTGAGCCGCTCTTACTAGTTCCGCCGCAACCACTAGGGACTCTCCCCCTCTCCCGCTATCTTATAGACGGTCTTATCCTCTATAAGGTTGCTTAGCTTTTATTATTTTTGAATAATTGTACGCTAAAAACATAAGTTCTTCTTGTAGAATAGCAAAAAAAACCCTAAATCACAAAAAACACCTCATAATGGCCCCAATATTATCTATTATTGCCAATTAATTTAGCTCTCCATTCGATCCCACCATTATAAACAACACTTTGAATCTCTCCAAGTAAATCAGTTCGCATAACTTGTGTATGCTGAGCAGTCAAAATCTCGATCGTTTCACTCGATGGATGTCTATAAATGTTGTTAACTCCAACCGAGATCACCCCAATCTTAGGCTTCCACCATCTTAACCATGCTTCAGTGGTTGATGTTTTGGATCCGTGATGCGCTACTTTAAGCACATCTAAAGACGAGAAAGAAGGTAAGTCTGTATCAGCTAGTATGAAAGCTTCAGTTGACTTGCCAATATCGCCAGTGAAAAGAAATTTAGCCCCATTCATTTCGAGCAAGAAAACGATCGAGCTTTCATTTTGATCCTTCTCAAACTTAATCTCAGCAGATTTCTTCTTCGGATATAGGATCGTTATTGTAGTATTATCATCAATCTGAAGGATCTGACCACTCTCAGCTGCGTACAATGGAATTCCTTTATCAAGTGCATTTTGAAACAACTGCGTATTACTCGCAGTTTGTTTGAAGGTACCATTGAATAAGAAGCTGCGAACAGGTATTTCATCAATAATTGCCTTGAGTCCACCACTATGATCCTCATCCTGATGGGTCAGAATAAGTGTGTCAATTAGATGCACTCCTCGTTTCTTAAGCAGTGGGACAACTAACTTACGCCCAACATCATATGGATCTTGTCTGATACGCCATTCATCGCCAGGCTTACTGAAGCGGACCGTTCCACCCCCATCGACAAGTATATGCTTACCAGTCGGCGTTCGAATTAAAATCGCATCCCCCTGACC
This sequence comes from Paenibacillus sp. P5_B5, assembly GCF_056400365.1. Lineage (NCBI taxonomy): Bacteria > Bacillati > Bacillota > Bacilli > Caryophanales > Paenibacillaceae > Paenibacillus > Paenibacillus sp. P5_B5. Next base: position 95,908 of record NZ_JBFULK010000010.1, on the reverse strand, counting down.
TACATCCAGAAACTGAACGGAGCCATAAGAACTCCATCTATCCGGAGTATAACCGACATAGAGTAGTAACGTAAAGGATAATAATGTAAGAAATAGACCGGATATACCTAATAATTGAAATCGTTTGGCTGTCCCCATTGTAATAATGACTATACCCGGGTCTTGATTACGACTATAAGACCGAATCGCTACAGCAAATACGTACATTAGGATCAATAGTCCAAAATAAATCCCTATCCATAATAGTGACGGTGAAGGCCAAATAAGCAATCCTTTCCATTGCTCCATCCATTCCATAAGATAGAACGAACCTGCATTGAACCAGCCAACAACTTCACCAATCCATCGTCCAAGTGGCAACCAAATAAACCCTAACGTTAAAGCAAGTAACCCTAAGGGATATACCAGCATTGAAAAAACAGGAATCAGCAGCATATTGGCTATTGGAGAGAGCATGGAATATTGATTAAAATAATAAATAGATAATGGAAAAGATACGAGCTGCGATACGATAGTTACGGATATTGTACTGCTTAACCACGGTTTAAGCATTGGTAAGAAGGCTGTCAAGCGGGGCACAGCCCATATGAGACCAGCTGTGACGATAAATGAAAGCTGAAACGATATGCTATGGATGTAATATGGCTTCCATATTAGAAGAGCAACTGCCACGATACAAAGGATGTAGAGCACATCCTTCCCCCATCTTTGACGAGTAGCCCACAAAGCCAGCATTGCCATCACACCAGCTCGAACTATTGAAGGAGATGCTCCGGTAAGTAAGATGTAGATAGGCAAACAACAGATGGAAACAAGTAAATAAGTTTCCCTTGTTAGGCGAAACCGCTTCATAATCCAGACCAAAGCGCCGATAAACACGGTCACATTGAGCCCGCTAATCGCGATAATGTGCGTCAGTCCGAGCGCGGAGAATTGGGCGAAGCGTTCGGGATCGAGCTCATCGCTCATACCGATGAGCATGCCTTTCATGAACGGGGCATACTCCGCAGGAAAGACCCGATCTATTCGCGCAGCCAGCGAAGCGCGAAGCTCATCCGTCCAGCGAAGCAGCTGGACGGGGCTAAGCTGAAAGGGAATGGATTCATGCCTTGCGGAGTCCATTCCCTTCGCTGTGAGCAGCCAGTGGATACGCTGCTCATACAAGTAATTTCGATAATCGAAGCCACCGAAATTACGAGCAGGCGACGGCCGCTCTAAGGTGGATCTGAGCGTTAGACGGTCTCCGCGTATCCAATCATTAGAAACACGCTGCTCTGCCTGCTTCAGTAGTCGAATAGACACTTGCATCCGCTCATTAAGCTTCTGGATTTCGCCCTCAGCAGGTAGCAAGTGCTCTACAGTGAGTTCAAATGAGGCACGGTCACCATCAACCTCAACAGGTGATGTAATCACACCTTGAACGACTATCTCACTGCCTTCCCAGCCTTGATTAGCTGCTATCTGTTCGATCTCAGATATATTGGTAGCATTATTACCACCGTAATAGCCCATTGCTATACCGATAAGCAGCACCAGACTAATCATCCCTCGTCTTGGTACCCGAAGGGCATATGCGGCTATCATACACAAAGTCATTATTCCAGAAGTTATGTAATTCATTAGGCTCCATTGAAAATAAATCTGCATGCCAAAGCCGAGCACCCATGCTGCAGCAACCCATATCGCTTTACCGCTCATTCTACTCCTCCCAAATATCCCAAAAGATTCACTATGAAGAAACGATTTTAACCTCAATTTACTTATAGGACGGATACGTTTCCGTTCTAAATTTTTCTAGGTTCTTTCTAAATAAAATCAAAAAAACACCTCGTTTACATAACAGCGATAAATTGCTGCTACTGCAAACGAGGTGCTTCCTCTTTAAAAAGTAATTAATTGTTTGTTAATTCGTAACTTCCATTACCGTACCAATCGGCGGATCATACGATGTAATATGCGTGAAACGAATCCCGCGTCTGTCCATTAAATCAATTACTTTATCGCTATCCTTCGGGTAAGCCCTATGATAAACGATTTCAATAACACCTGAATTAGCAAGCATATTAGCACAGGTCCAGCATGGCTGATCCGTCACGTAAACTACAGAACCTTCCCTGTCGTCACGATCTGTAAACAAGAGTAAATTCTGCTCAGCATGAATCGTGCGAATGCATCTTTGTTTACGTTCCATCTGCTCACTGCCGTCCTCAAGAATATGAACTTCATATTCTTCAACAAGCATACATCCTGCTTCCGTACAATCAGGAACGCCCATCGGTGCTCCGTTATAAGCTGTGCCTAACAACTTTTTGCCCTTAACAAGTACCGCTCCTACATGTCTTCTATTACACTGGGAACGTGTCGCTGCCATATAGGCAATATCCATGAAGTATGTATCCCAATCCTTGCGAGCTGACATAACAGTATCACCTATCCTATCTCATTTGGTTCATAATCATATTCTCTCATATTTTATAACGGCTAGAAAGTAGTTCACCCGATCTACTTAACTACTAGCATCTTAACTACTAGCTACATAAACAAGTGAACGAAGCTTCTCCAAGATCTTAGGTCCGATACCTTTTACATTCGTTAATTCATCAATTGAATTAAATCGTTTATTCGCATCACGATACTTCACAATTTCCTTCGCTTTACTTGGCCCAATTCCAGGCAACTCATCAAACTGCTCAGCAGTGGCAGTATTGATATCAAGCTTGTCCGCACTCGATGGCACTTGTCCTTTCGATGCTTGAATAGGAGCTTCACTCGATGTTCCGCTCTGGATTCCACTCGAAGCTGGACTCGGGGCAGTGCTTGATACTGAGCTCTGATCTGAGGTCGACATATTACTTGATGTATTACTCGATGTAGCATTTGGGTTGATCGGAGTATTGACTGGGGCATCACTAGGTTTAATTGTTGCCTCAGACTGAGTTGTTGTCTTTTTCCCTTGACTCGCCTTATCTTGTGACTGCTGATTCAGTAGTTGTTCCATGGAAGCATTGAGTTCAGTTATGCTTTGACCTACTGGATTTGTCCGACTAAATACAATCATTAATACAAGAACTACAACAAGTATGACTCCTGCCAAACCTATGTAAAGTATTAACCTATTACGTACTTGAAACAATGACATACCTCCCAATTATGATCAATATGGACAGCATTAATTAGTTTATACATGACAGCAGATGAATTTAAAGCATGTTGACATACTCCTATTCATATACATTACAAAGCGCAAAGTGCTAAGAAGAATCAGCGTGGCGTCGAGAGCAAAGTTAGGCTCTTAAACTGTTTAACAAAAACAGATTATTATGAAAGTTCCAAAAGCAGGAGGGGATCTTGATGAAAGTAGGATTCATCGGAACTGGTAGTATGGGTAGCATCTTGATTGATGCATTCATTCATTCTGGTGCACTTCAACCTGCACAAATTGTCGCTAGTAATCGTTCAATTTATAAAGTAGAACAGCTTGCTGACAAATACCCTGGTCTCGAAGTTGCTAAATCCAATATTGAAGTAATATTAAAATGTGATTATATTTTCCTATGCGTTAAGCCAGGTGAATTCAAAAAAGTAATAGACGAAATTGGCAAAATTACGCTTGAATCGCAGATCATCATATCGATAACATCAGCTGTATTAATAGAACATTTGGATGAGTGGTTACCATGTAAAGTTGCCAAGGTAATTCCAAGCATTACAAATTATGTACTTAGTGGAGCAACTTTGTGCATGTATAATGATCGAATGCTAGAAGCGGATATACAAGAATTGGAATCATTGCTTGCTTATATTTCAAAGCCAATGCGTGTGGAAGAGGCGTATACCCGAATTTGTTCGGATATTTCAAGCTGCGGACCTGCATTTATGGCTTTTTTCCTGCAAAAATTCATTGATGCTGCAGTTGAAAAAACCGGTATAGCGAGAGAAACGGCTACAGAATTAGCTACGGAGATGTTGTATGGGACCGGTAAATTACTTACAAACGGCGGAATGGATCCGACTACGCTACAAAAGCGTGTATCCGTTCCTGGAGGAATTACAGCTGAAGGATTACGCATGATGGAGAACGAACTAGATGGAATGTTCATCCAGCTCGTTCATACCACACATGCGAAATATGAGGAAGATTTAGCCAAGGTAGATTCCTTATTTACTACTTAAAGGATTACTTAGTTAGCCACAATATTAACAAGCTTACCTTTAACGACGATTTCTTTACGGATCGTTTTGCCAGTGATTGCTTCTTTAACTTTATCCAAGTTATGAGCAAGCTCTTGCATTGCCGCTTCACTCATATCAATAGCAATCTTCACGCGTTCTACAATCTTACCATTGACTTGAACTATGATCTCAACTTCATTATCAACCGTGAATGCTTCGTCGTACGTCGGCCAAGCTTCGTAAGTGATGGATTCTGCACCACCAAGCTTCTCCCATAGCTCTTCTGCAAGATGAGGAGCGATTGGGGAAAGCATTTGGACAAACTGCTTCATAGCTGTAAGTGGCAATTGCTCTGTCTTGTATGCTTCATTAACGAAAATCATTAATTGTGAAATCGTTGTGTTAAACCGGAGAGCTTCATAGTCTTCGGTTACTTTCTTGATTGTACGGTGTAACACACGCTTGAATTGATCGCCGCCTGCATTCTCATCATCCACGATCTTCGAATTCAATTTGCCAGTAGATTCATCCACCAATAGACGCCAAATACGTGCAAGGAAACGATAAGCACCTTCTACACCGTTGGTGTTCCAAGGTTTAGTTGCTTCTAAAGGACCCATGAACATTTCGTATAGACGAAGTGTATCTGCACCGTACTCATTCACAATCTCATCCGGATTAATAACATTACCGCGTGACTTACTCATTTTCTCCATATTCTCACCAAGAATCATTCCTTGATTGACCAATTTATGGAATGGTTCCTTAGTAGAGACGTAGCCAAGATCATATAGAACCTTGTGCCAGAAGCGAGCATAAAGTAAATGCAATACAGCATGTTCAGCGCCACCGATGTATAAGTCAACTGGCAACCATTTCTTCTGCAGCTCAAGTGAGCATAGAGCATCAGAATTATGCGGATCGATAAATCTTAAGAAATACCAACAGCTTCCTGCCCACTGTGGCATTGTGTTCGTCTCACGGCGAGCTTTCATGCCTGTTTCTGGATCAATCGTATTGACCCACTCATCTACATTCGCAAGTGGAGATTCACCAGTACCTGATGGTGTAATCGATTCAACCTCTGGCAATAGAAGAGGAAGCTGATCCACTGGTACAGGCTTCATCGTTCCATCTTCTAAATGAAGAATTGGAATCGGCTCACCCCAATAACGTTGACGTGAGAATAACCAATCACGCAAGCGATAAGTGATCTTACCCTGTCCTTTGCCTTCTTTTTCTAGCCATTCAATCATAGCTGCAATAGCTGCTTCATTGCCAAGACCATTAAGCATACCAGAATTCACATGCTCGCCATCGCCAGCGTATGGTTCTTCTTCAATGTTCCCGCCTTTAACAACCTCAATAATTTTAATGCCGAATTGCTTAGCGAACTCAAAGTCACGTTCATCATGGCCTGGAACCGCCATAATAGCACCTGTTCCATAACCAGCAAGCACATAGTCAGCAATCCAGATTGGCGTCTTCTCGCCGTTAACCGGGTTGATTGCATAAGCGCCAGTGAATACACCCGTCTTATCTTTGGCAAGATCTGTACGTTCAAGGTCGCTTTTGTGACTTGCTTTCTCTTGATATTGTTTAACCGCTTCAGACTGCTCAGCAGTTGTAATCTTCGCAACAAGCGGATGCTCTGGTGCAAGTACACAATAGGTTGCACCAAACAAGGTATCTGGTCTAGTCGTAAACACTACGAGTTCATCACCTGGATAACCATCGATTGCAAATCGAACTTCTGCACCTTTGGATTTACCAATCCAGTTGCGCTGCATGTCTTTAATACTCTCGGACCAATCCAGCTCTTCCAAATCTTCAAGCAAGCGTTCCGCATACTCAGTAATTCTAAGTACCCATTGACGCATTGGCTTGCGCACAACAGGGTGGTTACCACGTTCACTTAGGCCATCAATAACTTCTTCATTTGATAACACTGTACCAAGAGCAGGGCACCAGTTAACATTAACTTCATCTACGTATGCAAGGCCTTTGTTATATAGTTGGATGAAAATCCACTGTGTCCATTTGTAATATTCAGGATCTGTCGTAGAAATTTCGCGATCCCAATCGTATGAGAAGCCGAGTGATTTAATTTGACGACGGAAATTATCAATATTAGATATTGTAAATTCACGAGGATGTTTACCTGTTTGAATGGCATACTGTTCCGCAGGCAATCCGAATGCATCCCATCCCATAGGATGAAGCACATTATATCCACGCATACGCTTGTAACGAGATACGATATCCGTAGCGGTGTATCCTTCTGGATGACCTACGTGTAGTCCTGCACCTGATGGATATGGGAACATATCTAGTGCATAAAACTTAGGTTTACTTTCGTCATCTTGAACTTTAAATGTCTTATGTTGATCCCAATATTTCTGCCATTTTGGCTCAGACCCAATTGGATTATAGCCATGCTGTTCTCTTTCTTGCATATGTTCATTCCTCCTACAAGCTTTCATATTCGCCAAAAAACCTCCCGTCTCTAGCTTTACGCTAGGGACGAGAGGTTAAATTCCCGTGGTACCACCCTAGTTAACACACGGCATTCTTTGCCAGTGTTCACTCATTTCCCTTAACGCGGGATATACGATCAGGCTATGCTTAACTTCTGCAATCACCGTCTTGACTCCAAGGGCGAGTTCACATGTATCGTCTATTGGCTTGCACCAAACCGCCAACTCTCTGTTAAAGACGAAATCTTGCTACTATTCCTCATCTTAGTCTAATTGAATATAATTTTATATTTGATTATATGTAAAATATGCGTAAAATGTCAAGTCATTTACGCTTTACGAGCAACAAAGAAGATCCGATTGGAATCCTTATTCGGCGATTCCTGTTCGAAATCTGCGGATATCTGGATATCGATAAATCCAGTACGCTTTAACTGAGCCTCTAACCAGTCTATCACGTAAGCCCGCTGTATATGCTGCTCCTCGATTTTCTGATAATCACCATTAGCTTGCTTCAGAAAAATAGACAGGTTATGCTCGATTATCATTCGATCCTCGTCAAGTTCAGAGGTCCAGATGTAAGAAACGTCTTCTTCATCTAACATGAATGGTTGCTCAGCCGCGTAAGTACTTAGGACATGTGGAGCATGAACATCGAACATAAATAATCCTCCACTAACAAGCCCTTGATACACCTGCTGAAAAGCTGCTTCAATCTCCTGCTCCTCTAATAAATAATTCATGCAATCACAGAAGGATACAGCTAAATCAACAGGTGCGGGTAATAGCCAGTCCCTTAGATCTCCTTGAATCCACATCATGCTACCGCCTGCTGGGAATCTAAGTGCTTCAGCTTTATCGCGTGCGATGGCAAGCATATCATCAGAAAGATCAATCCCATACACTCTAAGCCCTTCTTGTGCGAGAGGTATTGCAATCGCACCTGTTCCACAGCCTAAATCAGCAACCGTCTTAGGAATTACTGAATAGTCGCGGCAGCGATCCTGCATCCACTTGATCCACTCCGAATAAGGCATATCAGACATAAGACGATCATAAGCGTAAGCAAACTGTTCGTAAGACATGTATTCCCCACTTCTTTCACCAAAGCTAGTCTTTCTTAACCTCTTGTTGTTCGCCTTCACTAGTTCCCTTACCAGCTAAGTAAGTCCAATTGCCACGTTGCTCGATTAGGCCATCCTTCATTAGCTTGCCAAGTGCACGCTTAAAAGCAGACTTGCTTAGTCCAAAGCGGTTTTGGATAATATCAGCTGGTGTTGAATCTGAGTATGGCATTCCGCCATCAGGGCGATCTTTAAGCAGCTCCATAATCACATCTGCATCCTCAAGCCGGCCAACTTGCTTCAATTGTCGCATCGACAAATTCACGCGGCCATCTTCTTCTCGAACAAATGCAATACGTGCTTTAACCGTTTCACCTTGACGTAGAGGTCTAACACGCTCTGCAGCAGGGATAAGACCAATAAAACCAAAGCCTAATACACCTGCATCACAAACTACGAATGCACCCATCTGTAACGGCTTGTACACCGTAACGTCAATCCACTGATTTTTCCATGATTCGGGTGCTCTTACGCATCGTGCAGCAAGCTCTTCTTCTCTTGCAGCTCTTGCGATCAACCTACCCGATTTATCGGTATTCATCGTTACGAATACACGGTCACCTATTACCGGACGAAGTTCCTTGTTCTCGGACAATTCACGTGTAGGTAGTAGCAGATTGCGGCCTAGTCCCATCTCGAGGAAAACCCCTAATCTTGGATGCGTATCTACAACCTCTAATTGAGCTAGTTCACCAAGCTGTAGTAACGGGCGTTTCATTGTTGCCATCATTCGATCATACGTATCATGATAAATAAATGCGTCCACATGATCGCCAGGCTTAATTTTGCCAACCACTTCACTATAATGAAGCAGTACATCGTCCACACCATTACTCAAAAAATATCCATTTGGCGGCACTTCACGAGCCACTTCGAGTGTAACGATCGTACCTGCCTGATAGCTATTAGATTCTATCCAATCACTTGGCTCCTCACGATACTGCGGGCGTCCATTATCACGCTTCTCGTAGGAATTGGAATTCGAATTAGAGTAATTACGATTACCCCTATCATTCGTATTCTCTTTGCGATAATTATTATTACGATAAGCACCCTGCTGCTCGCTACGATCACTTACCTCAATTTCTCTGCTAAAACCACTCGACTTCCGACGTTCTCCAGTTCCTTGCGAATTACCATTATCTTCTCTCATATATGCTCCACTTGTTTGGCATCTGACCAAATCCGTTCAATATTGTAATACTCGCGATCATCGCGATGAAACACATGAAGAACAACATCGCCAAGATCAAGAAGTACCCATCTTGACGTATCGAACCCTTCCAAGCCGCGAACATTCACCTGATGTTCATGCGCTTTCTTACGAGCTTCTGTAACAATCGCTTGGACCTGCGTTTCTGAATTACCGTGACAGATGATAAAATAATCTGCTACACCTGAAACCTCTGATACATCCAAAGTTACAACCTCATAAGCCTTCTTATCTTCAACTGCATTAACAATTAAATTCATAATTGCTTTTGGAGTAAGACTCATTTAATTACCTCCCACTTGATTGGACTTCATTTCTGTGATTAAACCATTCCGAGTTAACACAGTTAACGGATAAATGATTTGCCCTTTTTCCATCAAGAATTTAATGGTTCCATCGAAACCAGCTATTAAAGCTTCTTCTAAGCTGTGTTCCGCTAATTCACGCATTTGAGTAACCCCTGGAAAATCACGACCAGGTTCAATATAATCAGCAAGGCACACCACTTTATCAAGAAGCGTCATATGTTCACGACCTGAAGTATGATAACGAATCGCATCCAGAATCTCTTCATCCTCGATTCCACAGTCCCGGTTAGCTATATAGGCACCAGCATGAGCATGCCATAGAGGTTTATCATAAGACAATACTTCAAGCCCGAGACCACTTTCACGGATTGCTTCTGCCTGGCGATCAACAGGCCAGTGCTTACACATATCATGTAAGGTTGCTGCAATGATCGCTTTCTCCACATCGGCACTATATTGCAAGGCTAATTTCTCTGCGGTTCCCATAACGCCAGCAGTGTGAGCCCAGCGTTTATCAGACATCTGCTCCTTGACTAAAGCTATCATATCTTCATGCTTCATATAGTTTTCTCTCCCGAATATAAGCTTCCACTAAATTAGGTACACAATAACGAATAGACAATCCCTTATGGCATCTATCCCGAATATAAGTGGATGAAATATCAAATGAAGGCATTTCGGTCATTGTAACAACATGTGCAATATAGTCTGGCAGACTAGCTAGATCGACCGTATAGCCTGGCCTGTGTAAGCCAATAAATCGAACCAAATGAACTAATTCCTCAATCCGAACCCAGTTAGGTAAATATTGCACCATATCCCCACCGATAATGTAAGAGAACGTATGCTGCGGATATTGATCATATAAATCTGTCATCGTTTCGATGCTATAGGATACGCCACCTTTACGCAGCTCGTAATCAAAGGGGTGGAAAAATGGGTTGTCTTCAACGGCCAATCGGACCATGTTCATGCGATCGTCAGGAGTAGCTTCTGGGGCATTCGACTTATGCGGTGGGACAAACGTTGGCATGAACCATACCTCATCAAGCTGCTGGCTTGTTCTTACACTTTCTGCTGCTATTAAATGTCCACTATGAATGGGGTCAAAGGTTCCTCCCATAATACCAATCCGCATAAGTCACCTCCTCCACACAGGTCTTGCTTACTCATAAACTCTAATTGATCATGCTTAAATTATTTATTCCCTTTAGGCAATTCAATACGCTTATGATCCTTTGATTCTTTGTATAACACGATTGTTTTACCAATAATCTGTACAAGCTCCGCACCTGCACCTTGAGCAATTGCATTAGCAACCTCATCACGGTCATCTGAATTATTATTCAGAATAGATACTTTGATTAATTCACGTGTTTCGATCGCTTCTACGACGTGCTGGATCAGGTGATCATTGACGCCACCCTTGCCTACTTGAAAAATTGGTGTTAAATGATGCGCCTCTGCGCGTAAAAATCTTTTTTGCTTGCCTGTTAACATTATTAATCCAACCTCAATTCTAATTTCTAATATAAAACGAATCAATTTCATAATACCTTTAGCTGCTTCAATCAGGGCTATATATAGATCAAAACGCTTTAATTTGTCTATATATAGTTTTAATTTAATTATTTTAATGAGTTATGAAATTGATTCAAATAGCTATTGATTTAATGATTCAAGAACAACTTCTCGCATCGCTTCAATCGGAGCAGGCTGGCCCGTCCAGAGCTCGAACGCATAAGCTCCTTGATAGATAAACATGCCAAGACCGCTATGTGCAATTGCTCCTATACTCTCCGCATCATGGAGCAGCTTGGTCACCCGCGGATTATAGATCAGATCGCTCACTACGAGGCGATCATGAAGCAGCTCCGCGGGGAACGGGGTTTCGTCGATATTAGGCGACATGCCAACAGAAGTCGTGTTAACGACGATTGTTACCTCTTGCATAATATCCCCTATATCCGCGGTTCTAAGCCCAACCGCGGATGTATACTCGCCAATCAGATCGGCGAGTTCCACCGCACGCTCCAGCGTGCGGTTAGCGATGTAAATGCGCTCTGCGCCCTCACGGGCAAGCGCATAAGCAACACCTCGGGCAGCTCCGCCAGCCCCGAGCATGAGTACACGGGCGCCTGCAAGGCTGACGCCCGTCTCACTCTTCAGGGATCGTACGTAGCCGATCCCGTCGGTGTTGTAGCCGATGAGTCTGCCGCCCTCGTTAACAATCGTGTTAACAGCACCGGCTATGCGAGCTCCCTCATCGACCAGGTCCAAGTACTGCATGACTTCGATCTTATGAGGTATCGTCACATTGACGCCTCCGAGTCCTAGCGCTCGTATGCCTTGTACCGCCGCACCAAGATCCTGCGGTGCCACATGAAAAGCTGCATATGCAGCATTTATCCCCGCTTCGCGGAATGCTCTCCCAAGCATGATGGGCGAGCGGGAGTGACGAATGGGATCACCCAGTACACCATACATGATGGTATGACTGTTGATCCCTAAGCTACTTGTTTGATGGACCATCTCGATTCCCCCGATATCGTTCCTTAAGCATACCACATTTTGATTAAATTAAGCTTTCCCTCACAACAACCTTAATTCCTTTGGGCGCATACGCTGTGATTTCAGCACCCATATCACTGTTAACTTTGATCCAGCCAAGTCCGGATATCACAATATCCTGATGCTTGCCTCGTGGAATCGTGAAGGAGTGTTTAACAAGTGGTGGCAGCTTATCAACATCTTCTACAACTGGAGGTGCAAGCAATTCACCCTTATGTGATGCATAAAGCTCATCCGCTTTTTCCAGTTTAGTGCGATGGATTTTGATCGTATTCGACGTATAACAAGTGAAAGATTGACGTTCACCATGAACGAAATCTAGACGTGCCAATGCCCCAAAGAACAATGTCTGCTGCTCATTCAACTGAAATACCATCGGCTTGATCGGTACACCAGGCATAACCTTAGTCAAATCCTTACGTGTTACAATCTCGGTTAGACGATGATTATATACAATCCCTGGTGTATCAATGATGAACCTACCATCATCCAGTGGGATTTTGACAATATCAAGTGTTGTACCTGGATAATGAGAAGTCGTAAGTTCAGACTCCAAATCACTAAAGTCTGCGATCAATCGATTAATCAGCGTTGATTTACCAACATTCGTTGCTCCAACGACGTAAACATCATTTTTGCCGCGATGGTCTGCAATACTACTAATCACACGATCAAAGCCCATGTTCTTTTTGGCTGAGCATAGCACTACGTCAACCACTTTAAGTCCCCATTGCTTGGCTTGTCTTTGCACCCAGTTAATAATCTTATTATAGTTCGTTACTTTGGGCAGTAAATCGATTTTATTGACGACGAGCAGAATTGGATTATTCCCCACAAACCGCTGTAATCCCGAAATCATACTACCTTCAAAATCGAACAAATCAACAATATTTACAACAAGTGCCTTCGTATCCCCAACATGACCTAGCAGCTTGAGAAAGTCATCCTGATTTAGTGTAATTGAGCTCGCTTCATTGTAATGTTTAATTCGAAAACATCGTTGACAAATAACCGGTTCTTTGAGCAAGCTTTGCTGAGGTACATAACCTAACTTACCTGTATCCTCCATCTGTAGCTTGACTCCGCAACCAGCACAATTCAATATTTCTTCTGTATGCATATACCCTCCTGTGTCGACTTTCTTGATTGATTTAATTACGTTTGTTTTTGGAGAAGAATTGTACAACCTTTTCGAGAGGGCGATTGATGAGTCTCGTACCGATTCCTTCGTTATGTATGGCAATCGGACTAACGAGAATGGTATGTAGTCCCATACGATTACCGCCAAAAACATCTGTCATCAGTTGGTCGCCAATGACCACTGTATGCTCTGGTTTTGTCTTCAAAACACTCAATGCCTTATGAAAAGGTGTGCTCATTGGCTTACGCGCAGCGTGGATGAATGGTATGTTTAATGGATCTGCAAATTTGGAAACCCTGTTATGATTATTATTTGAGACAATTACTACACTAAAGCCCTTATCCCGCACCTGATCAACCCATTCAATAAGCTCAGGTGTTGCAAGAGGTTCTTTGGCCCCAACTAACGTATTGTCAAGATCCGTTATAATACCACGAAACCCTCTCGTCCATAGATCTTCCATATCGATATCATACACAGTCCGAACCGACTGATTCGGTTCAAATTTCTTTAACATTGATTCAACTCCAATTGTTATTGTTCCGATGCAAAACTCTCTTCACCAGCACAGTCTTGTTTGGTGGACCTATTCTATAGGGAACTATACCATACTTGGACTTTTTCTTGCAAAGCAAGAAAAACACCTTCACTATTGTAGCAAACATATGTAGAGGCTCAAGCAGAAAGAAGCGTGATGTGATATTAATTCCTTCACACAAACAAAAGACCTCTTAGCACCACTTTGATAAGAGCGGTGCTGAGAGGTACTCTTGCCATACAGACTTAATTCTTAGTTACTTCATCGCAATCTTAAGCATACGAATGGTTTGGTTAGCTTCAGACCATTCCTCTTGCGTCAACTTGATTCCACTGTAATGCGCTCGTTCATAAATTCGCAGTAATGTTTCAAGCTCTCGTTCTAGCCATACGCTAGTTATCATCCAGCGCGTTAAGGTTTCACGCATCGTTGTTTCCTGTTCAAGTCGCATAAATCCTTTGCGATTCGCATATTGAAGCCATCTGTAGACATCATTTAATACCAATTGATTGTAATTACCTGCATAACGTGTACGTTGTAATAGGATAGGAATATGTCTCCAAGGTATATACTTATATAAAATAAATAAGACTAATGCTGCCAATATCGCAATCGCAAGGATGAAACCCCAAGTTCTCAAATTCCAGTTAAACTCAGATGATTCATCTATGGTTTCTATTTCAGCCAATTCAGGTGTATTCGTCGGTTCGTATCCCTCCATATCATAGATGGCCGGCATCGCGAAGCCAGCCGTAGGTTCAAATGGAAGCCAGCCCCACCCAGGAAAGTATACTTCTACCCAAGAATGAGCATCGGAATTACGAACGATATATTCGTCATCTTCCGTTGATCTCTGCATCGCACTGCGATAACCACCGCGCTCCATCATTTCTTCTAATAAGGAAGATCCAGCAGAGAAGCCTTTGACCCATCTTGCCGGCATACCGATTGAACGAGTAAGCATAACCATTGCAGTTGAGAAATAGTCACAATAACCTTCTTTGGTCTCAAATAAGAATTGATCAACAAAATCCTTACTGCTACCTGTAGCGGGTTCATTCGTGTATTGAAAATTCCCAGCAAGGTATTGCTCGATATTTTTCACCTTATCATATGGAGTAGCAGAATTACTTGTCACTACTTGAGCAAGTTCAGATACTCGTGCTGGCATCGTTTCAGGAATTTGTAAATAAGAACTCCACTCTTCCACATTAATATCTTCTAGCTTTATCGTTCTTAATGCCTCTATATCAATGACAGGAACCTCTGAAATCATTGTATAAACTTCAGGATAATTAGTACTTCCTCTGAAATTGATTACAGCATCAGGAGGTGACCAGCTTAATTTACTGGTTACACTTGAAGAATTATTAACATTATTGAGTTGTTTAATTTCTTTGGCTCCAAATAAGACTGGATACGCCTCTTCTCTCTCCATCGTGACTGTGTACTCCATATTTTTCATGATCGCTTTAGATGTATCTACCTTAGGATCACGCTCTAGGGGCTTATTTAAACCAACTACAGTCCTTTGAGTCAGCTCTTCAGGCCCTTTCTCCCAACCACTACCCGTATAGACACTTCGTGACTCTCCTCTCCAGTAACTCCGATCACTTGTACTAACCCTCATAACCGTTCGATAATTATACTTAAAACCTCCACCAAGCAGGCTATCATCACGACTATAACCCGATTCCACTGACTCTTCCGGTTGATTAATAGAGATAATACCCGCTTCGTCTGTGGTGAATCTCATGACTTGCTCACCGTTATAGTTCTTCCAAGCCGTGTACGGGTCCGTTAGTAGTGGGCGAATGGGTGGTGTGTACTGCACAATGGAATAAAATATAAAGGCAAACAATACGATTGGAATCAGAATTGGAAACGGCTTGCGTGATAGCTTATGCCATGCATCTGGAGAAGCCTTACGGATCTGGAGCATATTATTAATGACGACAATCATGCTACTACAGAACAAAATGACCGCTATTTCTTTCCATAGGGCAAGATTCGAGAAAGAGTCCCGAATACAAAATGCAATAATACTGCCAATTAAGCCTAGATACATGAGTGTTCGCTTAGACATGAACCAAACGGTGCACGAAAACACAACCCAAGTGCCTAATGAAAACCATAGATAGGGTAGTAATTGCCTCAGGTTATTATCTACAAAAGGTAATAG
Source organism: Paenibacillus sp. P5_B5 (assembly GCF_056400365.1). Taxonomy (NCBI): domain Bacteria; kingdom Bacillati; phylum Bacillota; class Bacilli; order Caryophanales; family Paenibacillaceae; genus Paenibacillus; species Paenibacillus sp. P5_B5. Next base: position 80,181 of record NZ_JBFULK010000010.1, on the reverse strand, counting down.
CTGTGACCATTTCCAGGCTAGAAGCGGTACAAATTGATAATTCAAAAACCAGCCAGTTAAAATGAAAACAACAATTAATTGGATAATACTTCGTGCGATAACGGGTAGCTTAGGTATAAAATAAATGAATCCCACTACGAGTAACGTAAGTTTAATTAAACTTGCCGTCTCTGTTTTCCATACCACTTCTTCCTGAATCATCCAGCTTACATACTGCATGAGAAAAACTCCAACTAACACTGCCATAGCTCTAAGTAAAAAATCCTGACCAATTAACCAAGATAGTATACCCTTACGCGCTTTAGTCATTTGTTTTCGCTCCTTCCAGAACGGCAGGAAGTTTAGACAATTCGGAAACAACATAACCCATCATGCCTTCAGCGTGTAAAAATCTAAGCCAGTCCTCATGCTTATTCTTAAGTGTTGCTACAGGTGAATCAATCAGCATGTGGGAGCCTTTCATGCCATTACGTTTTAGCCAGCTAATACATTGTGCTATATCCGTGCCCTGCTTAGGTGATACGAAGATAAAGAAGCTTCCACCTATAAACTGATTAGTCGTAGTAGTTAAGGATTGCTCTAGTGTGTAGAATCCATCTGCCTCCGTATCCACTAAATGCGTCATCATTTCCTCAAAATTATCATTATAAATTCCACCATTAAATAGCTTTGACTCCTGCCCTACAGACAATAATCCCATTGGTAAGCGTTGATCAAATCCAAACCTCAATAAGGAGGAGACAACAGATACTGCAAGTTCAAAATGTTCCTGATTGAAATAAACTTGACGATTGCGATCCAATACGATAATGGTTTTGGGTAAGGCTTCGCGTTCAAATTCCTTCGATTTCCAAACCCCTGTTCTTGCTGTGGCATTCCAGTGAATTCGAGATAAACGATCCCCATAAATATATTCTCTTACCCCATTTATTTGTGTTGTTTCTTGATGTGCTAGCGTTGACAAGGTATGATGCTGCATGCCTTTGAACAATTGACGCAGTTGAATAGACTGCCTTAGATCGACCATCTGGGGTAACACGGTTAGAAATTGAGGTACACTCGTCTGCCCCCTATGTTCAATCAAACCGAAAATGTCTGATGTTACAAGCTCTGTCTGCTCAAAATGATAAGTCCCACGCTTTAAGGGAGGTGTGGAGTAAATAAGATCTCCTCTACGTGCCCAATCTAACACGATGGTCCCTTCATTAATCGTGATTTGACCACCATGACGAGTTAACCGTTCCTTTATCTTCACATAAGGAATTGGCCAGAAGCCTGGGACATAGAATACCACCTTAAGCTGTAAGCTTTGACCAGCTGTAAGCCTGTTCCCACCAGCAGCGTTCAGTAATACCCTAGTTCCTTCCACATTCTTAATCCCACTCCATCGTCCAAGAATCAAATAGATACAAATCACACAGACGAATAAAAACATAATTCCTGAAATTCTTCCACCCTGCAGAAGCAAGTAAAATACAGTAGTCATAAAGAGAATACTTAAATACCAAACTGGGCGTGGAATTCGTCTACCGGAAATGGAAGCTTGCTTCTTCATCTTCTTCACATCTCCTATCTTACAGGCGTTCTCACCTGATCCATGATCAATTGCAGTACAGAAGAAAGAGAAGTTCCCTCCAATCTTGCACCATTATGAATAATCATCCGGTGATGCAAAATGTAAGGTGCTAAGTATTTAATATCATCTGGAATGACATACGCTCTTCCAGAGAGGTAGGCATATGCTTGTGAGGCATGGACTAGGGCAAGTGTTGCTCTCGGGCTAGCGCCTAAGTAAATGGCTGGGTGTGAACGTGTAGCTCTTGTTATTGCAGTTAAATAGGAAATAACTGAATTTTCCACGTGTACATTTCTGACCGCTTCCTGCATTTCCATAACCTCTTCAATATTTGCAACTGGAGTTATAGTGTCTAATGGAGAAGTAACCATTTGGGAGGTGACCATTCGGTGCTCCATCTTCTCATCTGGATATCCAAGTGATAGTTTAATCATAAATCGATCTAATTGCGCTTCTGGTAATGTATAGGTTCCTTCAAAATCAATCGGATTCTGAGTAGCTAAGAGTAGAAATGGTTTAGGCAGTTCATAGCCTTCCCCATCAACCGTTATATGCTTCTCCTCCATTGCTTCTAGTAATGCAGACTGTGTTTTCGTTGTTGCCCTATTAATTTCGTCTACTAATAGAATATTAGAAAAGACAGGTCCGGGCCGAAATATAAAAGCCTCGTTCTTAGGATGGTAGATTGATACACCCGTTACATCAGTAGGTAGCAAATCTGGATTACATTGAATACGACGAAACTGTCCTTGAATTGACTTTGCTAGTGCTTTAATGAGAACTGTTTTTCCAGTACCTGGAACATCTTCAATTAGTACATGTCCACCTGCAAGTAAGGCAGTTAACAATAAGTCGATCTCCATTCTTTTGCCGTGAATGCAAGCCTCTAAGTTATTCCTTAGCTTCTCAAGCAGGCTCACATGCGTTTCTACCAATGTTGCCATATTCGGACCTCCGCATCATAAGATTAATTCATTAGCATAACCCTAATCTTATAATACTAGATTTTAGAATATTCATACAATTAAAACTTATTATGAACGATATAAAAAGCCTCTCTGTCTGTTCATATGAACAAAGAAGCTTCTTAATAATGTAAAATTGTGTCTAAGAAGGTAGAATTACCTCTAACCTTTGGGCTTGGCTAACAGTGATGCCAGGAACGAGAAGATGATGGCAGATGAAATCCCTGCACTTGTTATGGTGAAAATCCCCATCAATATCCCGATCCATCCGTGATTCTCAATCTCTGTCAAAGCACCATGAACAAGTGCATTACCAAAGCTCGTGATTGGCACACTAGCTCCAGCACCAGCAAATCGAACTAATGGGTCATATAAACCGACACCATCAAGTATGGCCCCGATCACTACTAATGAACTCATCGTATGAGCCGGGGTAAGTTTACCGATATCCATCATCAATTGCCCCACTACACAAATCGCTCCGCCAACTAGAAAAGCCCATATAAATGGTGAAATTTGCGTCCACATAACTTATTTACCTCCGTTCTCAATAGCAACTGCGTGCGCGATGCATGGAATGCTTTCTCCTTGTTGAAAGGAAAGTGGGGAAAGGAGTGCTCCCGTTGCCACCACCAGAATTCGGTTAAGCTCACCATTCCTAAGCTTCTTCATGAGTGTTCCATAGGTTACAACTGCAGAACATCCGCACCCGGAAGCACCTGCTTGCATGCCCTGCTTCTCACGATCGTAAAGCAATAAGCCACAATCCATGTATTGCGTCTGATTAATAGGAAATTTATGTTTGTGAAATAAATCAGTTGCAATATCATATCCAACAGCGGCTAAATCTCCCGTAACAATTAAATCGTAATAACCCGGTTCACGCTTTAAATCTCTGCAATGGGCTTGTATCGTATCTACAGCAGCTGGTGCCATCGCAGCTCCCATATTGTATGGATCCGTGATGCCCATGTCGATTACTCTACCTATAGTTGCCGATGTAACAACAGGTCCTTCTCCATGCTTTCCGAGTATACAAACACCTGCACCGGTAGCTGTCGATTGTGCTGTAGGAGGTTTCTGCGCTCCATATTCAGTTGGATACCGGAACTGCTTTTCAACTGTACAATTATGTGAACAGGTCCCACATAGGACATGCTTAGCCCCTCCACTATTCACAATCATTGCTCCAAGTGCTAATCCTTCCATAGAAGTCGAACAAGCACCAAAGATACCAATGTAAGGGATAGCCAAAGTGCGAGCTGCAAATGAGGACGAAATAATCTGATTAAGCAGATCTCCACCTAAATAAAATTGAACGTCTCCACTTTGTAGTTCTGCTTTCTTGATGGCAAGCTGCGCAGCTTCTTCCATCATCTTTTTTTCTGCTTTCTCCCAGCTCTCTTGCTCTAATCGCAAATCACTGTGCACCACATCAAAATCATTCTGCAAAGGACCTGCCCCTTCATCTGGCCCTACAACTGTGGCTGTAGATTTAATAACAGGTCTATTCTCAAATACCCAGCTTTGATGACCTTTTAGCATATTAGTGACCTCCAGGTGTTCCGAACAGTAACTGACAAATACCTACAAAAAATGCAGCTACCGCACCAAATACAATAACTGAACCTGCTAACTTAAACATGTTTCCACCAACACCCAACACCAAACCTTCACTTCGATGTTCTAATGCAGCAGAACACATGGAATTTGCAAATCCTGTTACAGGCACCGCAGTCCCTGCACCCGCCCATTGTGCTATTTTGTCGTACAAGCCTAAGCTTGTTAGTATGACTGAAATCAACACAAGTGCAGCGACCGTTGGATTACTTGCCGTTTCTTTGGTAAAACCAAATACTTTTTCGAACATCACCATTAATGCTTGGCCAATATCACAAATAAATCCCCCCACTAGAAATGCAAATAAACAGTTTCTTAGCACAGGTCTTGGTGGCTCATTCTGCTTGGCTAGTTCTTGATATTGTTGCTGCGTCTTCGTTAATTTGCTTTTTTTACTTGTCATTGCCGAACCTCCATAACATATTCTAATTGCTAAGTATCATCTTCAGAGATTGCACAACTGCTTCCATTTCTTCAGCGCATTTGATATACCTATTCCGGGCATTCATATTTTTAGTGGTTGCAGCGAATAGTTCTAAGTCAACGTGGGCTTTTTGGAGAGTTGCATAGAGTAATGCTTTTGTCTTAGGTACTGGTACAGACAGCCTATCGTCATAAAAATCCACATACATTTGACCGTAAGCATCAAGCTGTGCTAAGTAAACATCTTCATTAGTCAACCCTAGCGTTTCCAATTCGGTTTGTAACCATTCTCTGGTGTATCCCGAACCTTCTAACCCTTCATCGATAATTTCGCTATCCATAATAATTGCAAGTGGTGCTCGTTCGGAGGCTACTTTCATTTTCAAGTCTTTAGGTGTAAGCGGACGATTCTCAGACTTCAGCAGTACGCTTAAGGCACCACTAGATTCAAACACCGCATACTCAACTTCCGTTAGATTAAACACATTTTTAGTCCGCAATTGTTCAAGTAACTCATCGCTCGAAACCCGTTCTTTTTTCAAATTGCCTTCCATAATTTTACCTTCCTTGATTAAAGCTCGCTCTTTCCCTTCAAACGAAAATCGCAATCTCCGATTCTTGAGCACTAGCCATTCTACTGAAAAAGGAATGATAAACCAGACCACCATCGCTCCGAGTCCATGTATATAGTTAGCTTCAATATCAGTTGAAATAAATCCGGCTAAGTCGCCAATCGTAATACCTGTTATGTACTCAAAGAAGGTTAATTGCGAAATTTGTCGTTTACCTAGGATTCGAGTGAAAATAAACATAACCACAATTGCACCGAGAGCTCGTACCATTATGATGTGTAAATGTTCCACATGATCTCCCCTCATTAGCAGTAGTTGCTAAGATTTCTCATCGATTATTATGTGCCAAACTTGGACATGTTATGTGTTGTCAAATTAATTGGAGGTGATTATCCGAATGACCGTTTCATCACAAGTAAAAACAACATTAGCATCCCTTAAGAGCGCCCAAGCATCCTTAGAAACGTTTGCACTTGGCACACAAAACCAACAGGCTAAGCAGTTGTTTGAAACAGCAGCCCAAACAACACAAGGTGTAGTAGACCAGCTTAACTCTCGTGTACAAGAATTAGAACAGGAAGAGCCACAGTATAAAGGTTTTTAAGTTAAAAATAGCTCGGCTAACGATGTTGCCATTAGGCAGTATCGTTAGCCGAGCTTCTTATTGCTCTAGAACATGGAACACTATTCCAATATATGCATAGTAGCAATATGTTGTTTAGTTTCTTCTGTTCCGAGTTCATATAGGAGTTTATATATATCCTTTAGCGTGTGATCATAGCCATCATTCTCTTCGTCCAAATGATATGGAACACCCGGTACATGCGTTCTAAAATAAGAAGCATCATCAAAGCTAGTCTTCGTTCCAAATAACCTCTCTAAGTCAGCCTTTTCCGCTTCACTCGCTTCAATCTCAAGCTCATAAGCAGCATCACCCTGACCTGACATAATGGTGCCTGCTTGCACGGAAACATAATATTTACGTTTACTCATAATTACTCTCCCCCCCATCACAGCAAATAAAACAGGATTAATACACCGATCACGATCGCAAGTGGAAATAGCACGTAAGCAATCAAGATCGGATTAGCTAGAATTCGGTGCTTCGCCGTTGTCTGATTAAGTCCACGGTCTGTTTCATGATATCTTTGCCTTCGTACCACCACGAATGACAAGATAGTTCCTCCAAGCAGAATAATGGCAGCAAACACCAGAAGCCACAGAAGTACATTCATCAACTCTTACTATCTCCTTCACATTTGCAATTTATTGTACCTCTAGTTCTTCTCCAATTTAAGACTTTTCATGCCAAAGAACCAATTCTACTCAGCCTCTAGATGGAGATAAGTTTCATTCTATTGACTGTAGGAAATACTCACTATTTGCAACATAATTACACTATCATGCAATTAAGTGAAGGAGCATTGAACATGAAACCAATTTACGAAATCATCCATATCAGCAAAATTTATAAAAAAGGAAAGGTCAAGGCAAACGACGATATTCATTTTGAGGTGAACGAAGGGGAAATACTCGGGCTGCTTGGTCCCAATGGGGCGGGTAAATCTACACTTATTCATCAAATGGTCGGTCATCAGAACCCTTCATTAGGGGAAATCCGCTTCCAAGGGATTAATGTACTTAAACAAACACAATCTGTTGCTCAGAAGGTTGCGTTCTACTCCCAAGAGCCACATGTCCTTACATCACTTAAAGCTTGGGAAGTATTATTCTACACAGGAAGACTAAGAGGAATGACAAAACGTAATGCGATGCTCGAAACAGAAGAACTACTAGCACGGTTCGAGATGGAAGATGTGAGAAATAAGACACTTTCGCGCATATCAGGTGGACAGAAGCGGCTAATTGGCATCGGTACGGCATTAATTGGCAACTCTCCTGTTATGATTTTTGATGAACCTACGAACGAGCTAGATCCCAAAAAAAGAAGATTAGTATGGAATATGATTCAAGAGCGAAATCAGCAAGGAGCCACTATTATTCTCGTGACTCATAATGTGCTTGAAGCCGAGCAGGTCGTAGACCGAGTAGCGGTGATTAATCATGGTAAGCTGCTCGCTATAGATCATGTATCCAAATTAAAGCAGAAAGTAGATCAACGACTTAAATTTGAACTAACAGTTACTTCAGGTAAACTCGAAGCCTTAATGCAGTATATGGAAACATATGGCGTCGTTCAACGAAATGGTGAGAATCGACTTCGTTTACTAGTTGAGAAGAATGATGCTAGTAAAGTGCTAGACTGGATTATAGCTGATAAAGGTGGTTTTCAAATCGAAGAGTACTCCATCGTACCGCCAAGCTTAGAGGATGTTTACTTTCATATTGATCAGGAAGCGCATCATGTAACAGAAGTGTTGAAGGAGGTTGTTAGCGTATGAGTGCTAGATTGAATCGTTCGCTAGTGGAACTTCTGATTTTATTCAAAATTCAATTCTCAATTATTCGAGAACAATGGGTCTGGGTCGTGTTAATGGCATCCATGTTCCCACTTACTACTTTATTATTCATGAAATTCTTTACTGTAGATCCAACACCTGATGTGATGGTCCGATTAATCGTAGGTAATATGGTTTTTGGGATTATAGTGATGGGCATGAACACCATGGGTCAGGAAATATCCTGGCAGAAGCATCAAGGACATTTTACCTTCTACGCATCACTTCCCATTTCTAAATTGAACTTTGTTTTTGCCAATTTATTAAGAGGATTTATGTCCACAATACCATCAGTAGTTGTACTTGCTGCTATTGGCCAACTCGTCTTCGGCATCCAGTTTCACTACAGCTGGGGGATCATACCTGTCTTATTCCTCTCCCTCTTTAGTGTTGTTGGAATTGGAGTAGGACTTGGCTTCTGGTCACCCAATCACCAATTAACGAATATGCTGACACAAATCCTTATGATGCTTGTTACCTTCTTAACACCTGTCATGGTTGACATGAGTCAGCTACCTGTTATTTTTCAGTGGATTTCCTATATCTTCCCTACTACCTATGCAACAGAAGCTTTAAGAGATATTTTCACAGTTGGCTGGAGCCCAGATTTAACGAAGAATATGATTGTTCTACTGGGATTCTCAGTACTAACGTATATCGTAATTACGAAAAGTGTGAAATGGCGAGTGAATAAGTAAGTTTAAGCAACAGCGGATCATTACTATTTACTATTTACTATTTATCTTTTATCCATATATTTCTTTATACCATGTATCTAATCTATCTTCTAATTCATTAAATAAAACAAATCGCGAGGCACGATAAACCTCTTTGCCTTCAACAAACAAAATAATGGTAGGGGCTGTAAAGACAAGAAAAGCTGATGAAGCATCTGGTGTTTCGTGCATATTGACGAGCAAAGCCGTTAGCTTTGGAAATTTAGTCAACAAAGTAAAGGTCTTGTCCAATACGACATCACAAACACCGCAATTCTCTGTTTTAATATACACAAGGCACAATGACTCATTTGAAATACGGGACTGAAGTTCTGGTAGATTGGATATTTTGTTCATAGCTTGAAGCCTCCCCTTATGCTTTATCCGAGATGTGTAAAATTTATTATACTGCGAATAACAATAAACCGATATCACTTGTTAAAAACAAGATTTATCGGTTTAAAGTTTCACTTTATGGTAGAGTCAAGGCTGTTTCGAGTGCTAATTCTATCCTATCATTTAATGTGGTTTCACGTTCTTTAGAGGTGATTGCTGGCTGTAATGATTTTATATTGGTTGGGTACATCGCACGACTACTCTAAAGTTTGCAAGTAGAAGAATGCTCGTGGAAATAAGGTTTAAGCTCCTGTAATACTTCTTCTGGAAGTGCTGCTTCAATCATCGGAAATACAACTCTTTCCTCTTTGCGAACATGCTGTTCAAGCATAATACCCAGTTTACGAATATCTTCGATTACATTCCCTTGTTTTTGATCAATCGCGCTCATCAGTGAACGAATTTCAACATGCTCAAGCAGCATTTCGATAATGACTTGCTGATTAATTGGAGCATATCTGGCATATGCAGGAAGCAAGATTTCCTCTTCTTCCCGAAAATGCGCTTGTCCCCCTGTTTCCCATAAGGATTTAATCTCTTCTTGAAGTGCTTTAACTTCATCCAGACTGGGAGTTAAACCAAGCTTGCTAATTTTGAGCGACATAACCAGTACATGATGATGATGTCGTGATAAAGGTGCAATTGCTTCATGTCTTTTGATTGGCGATGGCATGAAAGCCCCCTCCTTCAAATTATACAGATATTTATATTATAGCTCATAAATGCAAAAAAAGAGCTAATTACAATTGAATTAGCTCTTCTTCTATTTACTAACCTTTTTAACTGCAAATCAATCTTTATTTCTCTTGTACTTCATTGTCCGTTCATCATGGATAACACCATTCCAGTTCATGCCATATCCAAAGTCATAGGTATGTTCTTCAGTATCTACATGGCACTGCATATCATGTGCAACATCCTCGAACTGTTGTTCAACAGTTTGCATATTCGCAGGCATTTGCATCGGGAGCAGACCGGAAGGTTCGTGTGCTCCGCTGAGAATATCCATCACCGCCTGATCCTGTACCCCGAAATTGATCAGAATTGCATCTACTTCGGATTCAAACTCTTCGACGATTGATGGATTATTTAAGAGCAAGGAAACAATTACCGGCTTGCCTTGCACCATTTCCTTCGTTTCAAGTACAGTCTGCAAATCAGATTCGTTATGTGTGTTAACAGACTTGCCCTTGTAGGAACGATTAAGTACATCCGAATCACGTGGATCTCCAGCAAGACTTACTTCACGAGCATGTTCTGCGGAATATTTACGATATTGCAAACTAATCGGGACATATCCATTTCCTCCACGCTCCGCATCCTCCGTGCTATAGCCGATACCAGACTTCGGACTGCTAATAAATACGAGCCCTACATCTGCCTCATCTGGATTATCCGTTACCTCAAAATATTTAGAGACAACTTCTAAGTTGACTGGATACTTGAGGCTTTCCGGAATTGGCATACCGAACCAATCTTTGTCTGCTGGGGTATACCGCTTTGGAATATAAACCTTCGTTTTTGGCTTTAGAGGAAGTACATCATTCGTATTTTTTAACAAAACAACAGACTTCAATTGGGCATCATAACCAGCTTGCATAAAGTCTGGATTTCCGACGATCTGCGCACTCTTCTCAGGCTGTAGATACGGATTCTCAAAAAGACCAACCTGAAAAATATTCCGCAGAAGCCTTCTAGCAGATTGTTCAAACCGCTTTCGCATGAAGCTCTCCCCATGTTCTGCCACTCCCATCCGGTATGCTTCCAGCACAGGTTCAATCTCATTATTTCCACCGAACTGATCAACGCCAGCCATGAGCAGCTTATAATGCCGCTTTGCTACCGTTAATTCCTCGACACCCCAAGGCTTCCCAGAAAGAAAAACATCCTTTTCACTCGTTTCATCGGCAGTAATAAGCCAATCCGTACATACAACTCCATCATAGCCATACTTCGTACGAAGCAAATCTTGAATTAAATAGGTATTATAAGAATTGCCTACATTCTCTCCGTTAACGGTATCTTGATCCGTCGAAATGGTATAATACGGCATCACCGCCGCAGCTTTTCCCGTCTTGCCGGATAATTGAAAAGCACCATCAACGAAGGGCAGCAAATGTTCATCAAAGTTATTTCCAGGATAGACTGCATATTTTCCACAGCCAAAATGAGCATCTCGCCCACCTTCACCTGAGCCGCCTCCCGGCCAATGTTTCACCATCGCATTGACACTGTCATAGCCCCAGCCAGCATGAAGTTCTTGATCTGTCTCCGAGGTTTGAAAGCCGTCAACATAAGCTTTGGCCATATCAGTGGTAAGCTGTGTATCCTCTCCGAATGTCCCGTTATAACGGAACCAACGCGGGTCTGTTGCAATATCAATCTGCGGTGATAATGCGGTTGTAATTCCAAGTGCACGATATTCTTGTGCAGCAATCTCACCAAAGCGTCGTGTAACATCAGGATCAAAGGTAGCCGCTAATCCTAGTGTTTCGGGCCACATCGATACATTCTTCCCTGATCCTGCATTAAACTCTGAGCTCGCATCCGATCCATGCCTAGGATCAGTGCTATTATTAGCCGGTATCCCCAGCCCCGTGCCTTCAGCGAATGCTTGCACCTGATTGCTCCACTTGGCCGCGATTTCCGAACTCTCAACCGTCGTAATGAGAATATGGCGCAAATGATCCTTGGCAAGAAAAGCGATTTGTTCATCCGTTAGCTCCCATGGCTTTGCTCCGCTCTCTTCATAGCTTAAGCCTTGGTACGTGCTGGCGAACCATCCGCCACTTGCTGCAGGGATAGACTGATGCCTGCTGTACAGCATCAGCCCTGCGATTTGCTCGATCGACATTCTCGATGCCAGATCCTTAACCCGCTCCTCAATCGGCAATCGCCAGTCTTCATAAGGATCAAGTATCCCATTCTGATTAAGATCCTTAAAAAACAACCCATCCTGCTCAATAATCTTGATAGCAGAAGTCGTCGAATAGCCAAGCGTAGGTCCATTGCTATTGAAGATATAACGAATTGTTTGTTCAACATCTACTGCATGGAATTTATTGTTTGTCATATTTGTTTCCCTCCGTTATATGTTAATGCAATCCAAAGTTGCGGAAACGCTTGCATTAATTATAAAACAGCCGCCTGTCTTATGACAGGCAGCTATTTATATTGTTTGATATCAATTTTTAACCTCTTTTCATATAACGAAGCTCATCTGACACATAACCAGTATAAATTTTTGCCTAATTCTTTTACTTTGTGATTTTTTTAAATGATTCCGTCTGCTCTTTAATGCCCTTCTCAGCTGCAAATCGTTCAATACTGGACGCACCAAAGAATCCATCTATTCCCTCTGTTCTTTCAATCACGTACTTAGCATCTTCTGGTTCTGCAATAGGACCGCCATGACAGATGACCATAATATCTGGGTTAACTTCTTTCCCTGCTTTAATAATAGCTTCAATCTTCTCTACACAATCATCTAATGTAAGAGCTGTCGTGGCTCCAATTGTTCCTTTGGTAGTCAAGCCCATATGCGCTACCAGAATATCTGCTCCTGCTGCCGCCATTGCTTTTGCTTGCTCGGGATCAAATACATAAGGCGTTGTAAGCATGTCCAGTTCATGTGCAATTCTAATCATTTCTACTTCCAAATCATATCCCATACCCGTCTCTTCCAGGTTTTGTCTAAAAACGCCATCAATCAAACCTACGGTTGGGAAGTTTTGAACTCCGCTAAATCCTTGATCCTTAAGTTGTTTTAAATAAACCTCCATAACTCTAAAAGGATCCGTTCCGCATACGCCTGCTAATACCGGTGTATTTTTCACAACTGGCAATACTTCAGAACCCATTTCGACTACAATTTGATTGGCATCTCCATAAGATAATAGCCCTGCCAATGATCCTCGGCCTGCCATTCTATATCTTCCAGAATTATAAACGATCAGCATATCAGCTCCGCCAGCTTCACTGCTTTTAGCAGTAATACCTGTACCGGCGCCTACTCCCAAAAGAATTTTTCCATTTTTAACTTGTTCTCTAAACTTTGCCATAATTTCTACTCTTGTATTTTTATTCATGTATAACTCCTCCACCATAATTTTATAGTTCTATTTATTCATTAATTCAATTAGTTTCTGTGCCGCTGCCTCTGCAAACTCTATATCATTAATTGCACAATTCATTTCGATTATCTCTACAACATTTCTGTTTATACCATTTCTTAAGGTATCGAATAACATCTTATCTTCCTCTGGACCATAGAAGGCTTCACCCGGGACATCAATGCCTGATATGCCTTTGAGAGGTACCATTAATACCGTTTTCTCTTTTGACATATTTAGTTTTTCAACAAGCTTTTTGCCGATTGCTTCATTTTCTTCTACAGTTGTTCTCATGAGTGTTACGGTAGGGTTATGCTTATAGAATTTATGTCCAGCAAATTTCTCTGGTATCGTATCGTAAGGTCCAAAGTTACACATATCAAGTGCACCAACGGATACAATCTGTGGAATATGATTTCTGCCTGCTGCCTCTAGACGATAAGGTCCTGCATTCAGAACGCCGCCAATAATTTCATCTGCCCACTCTGTTGTGGTAAGATCTAATACCCCTTCAATAAATCCAGCCTCAATAAGCGCTTCCATAGTTTGTCCACCTACACCTGTTGCATGGAACACAAGCACTTCATATCCCCTTGCCTCAAGATAATTCCTGGCTGCCGTTACACATGGAGTTGTTACCCCAAACATCGTGGCCGCAATCAATGGCTTTTTCTCGATCACTTGGGTATTTTCAAATTTAACCATCCCTGCGATTGCAAATGCTGCATTTGTAAAAATCTTTGTTGAAATGGAGTTAAGCCCCGCAACATCGACAATGGACGGCATCATAACAATATCACTAGTGCCTACATATGGAGCCGTATTCCCCGATGCTACTGTCGACACCATCACTTTGGGTACACCAATCGGCAATGCCCGCATACCAGGTGTCACTAGCGAAGTTCCACCAGTACCCCCAAAGGAGATAATTCCATCAAATTTACCTTGTTTATATAATTCAGGTACTAGTTTTTCCATACCTCTGGATAATACTTCCGTTGCAAGAGCTCTGTCTTTCTTAGCGACGATCGTTTTCATATCTGCACCAGCAGCTTCTGCTACTTGACTGTTTGATACATCGGGTCTAAATGCAGGCTCAAATACACCTGTGTGGATGGTAAAAGTACCTAGACCCAAACTTTCAATCAAATTTCTGATAAATAGATATTCATCACCCTTGGTGTCAAATGTTCCTGCAATTGCGATTGTCTTCACTTGTTTAACCTCCTCTTTTCTACCTCAATAAAAAAGTATGATTAACTACAAATTAATCATACTGCTTTGGTTTATTTATGAAAACGCTTTTATGTCTTATGTTTTTGTGTTTATGTTAGATTTATATTGTTTTGGAGAACAACCTTTGTACTTCTTAAACATTTTGCTGAATTGTGCATAGTCTTGATATCCGACTAACGGTGCTAACTCTGATAACTGGATATTTTCCCTGTCTAATATCTCGGCCGCTTTATCGATGCGAAATTGCACAATATACGTTTGGAAACTGCAACCTACTTTCTTTTTGAACAAACTGCTTAAGTAACTTCTGGATACATGAGCAACCTTGGCTAAATCTAAAAAAGAAATCTCATTCATATAATTTTGGGCAACGTATTCTTTCACAAATTCAACATAATCATAATGCTTGGTAATTCCGTCTAACATCTTAACCAATAAATCATCTTCATCAAGCTTACCCGTTACTTTAAAGGCTTTCGTTATATTGGTAATGGACTTTTCTGATGGGATTCTCTCAAAAGCAGATCCCCCTATATAACCCATTAATTTTTCATTATTACTATACATATATTGAACATCAATTGGCGTTTTCACAGGACCTCCATAAACCAACTTGATTACATCTGGCTTTAACTTATTACATGTATTAAATATCTTGTCCGCTTTGACCTTGGCAGCTTCCAGGGAAAATACTTTTTTGGCCCCTAATAATCCTCCTTCTGTCAAGCCTAAATGTGCACAAATAATATCAGCTCCAGCTTCGATCATTTGAGCTGCTTGTAATTCGTCAAATACAAAGGCAACTGTAAACAAATCTTTCTCATGGGCTATTCGAATTGCTTCTACTTCAAGTAGATAATGATTCCCATCTTCTTTAAGAGCTTCGCTAAATCGACCATCTATTAATCCAACTGTGGGGTAGTTATTAATACCAGAAAACCCCATATCTTTTATTTCACTTATGTAAGTTTCCATATCCTTTGTAGGATCGGTTGCATTAAGGCCAAAAATAATCGGTATGTCCTTTACTAAGGGTATGATCTCTCTAGATGCAAAATCCATTACCATATCATTGCTATTGCAAAATGGCAAAAAACCAGCGAGTGAACTTCTCCCCATTTGGCGAAATCTACCCGAATTTAACATCAGAATGAAATCAGCCCCACCCTGTTTCGCATACTTTGCCGTTATTCCTGCACCTGTAGCAACTCCAATAATGTGATTACCCATTTTTATTTGTGATTTGAGATTTTCCAGGATTTTCACTCTATACATACTTACAAATCCCCTTATCCAGTTCATAACTTATTCTTATTATTTCATAGTTCATAGTTCTCATGATATCCGAAATACAGAATAAATTTCTTCCAGTCTTTTGGATAAGTTAGGAAAAGGTTTTTTCTGAATTTAAGGGGCAATCCCATAAGTCATAATAATGACTGAAGGATTACCCCTTGAAATTGATTCATTCGTGAAAACATTATGTTCATAACGAAATATGCCTATTTATATTTATATTGATATTCACACATAGCAATTTACAAGCCAATTCCATTCGAAGCCACTTGCAAACGAGCTGTTGATTGCCGAATCACAATTTCAGGAGTTAAGACCACACGCTGTTTCGTCTGCTTCTGATCATTAATCTCTGAAATGATTAAATCAATCACTTGCTTGCCAAGCTCCTGAATAGGCTGAGCTACTGTCGTTAAAGGGGGATCAATAATCGTAGCTAGAATTGTATTATCAAAACCTACTACGGACAAGTCTAGTGGAACTCTTATCCCTCTTTGACGTGCGGCTTGAATGGTTCCTATTGCAAGGACATCGTTACACGCAAAAATAGCAGTCGGTGGAAAATCGGAATCAAGAAGCAGACCTGCTGTTTTCTTACTATCATCAATTTGAGATGGACTTACAACCATTAGTTCCTCTTGAAAACAAATTTCTGCTTCTTCCAGTGCCTGCATGTAACCACGAATTCGCTCACGACTGCTAACTACCGTTAATTCCTCGGAAAGCACAGCAATATGTCGATGTCCCAGTTGTATCAAATGTGATGTAGCCAAATAACCACCAAGAAAATCATCTACCATAACAGCATCGACTGGAAGAGAGGGTAAGTCACGCGCAATTAGTGCAATCGGTAGTTTTTGCTGAATCAGCATTTTCAAAGTGACGTCATTACGGACACCTGTCCCTAAAATAATACCGTCTACACTTTTTTGTTTTAGCAACCCAATATATCGTTCTTCTTTTTTAATGTCATTATCTGTGTTGCATATGATGAGACTAAATCCGAATTCCTGTGCATGCTTTTCAACACTTTTCGCAATTTCAGCAAAAAATGGATTCGCTAGATCTGGTATCAGCAAACCGATCGAATATGTACGTTTTTTGGTCAAAGCAGAAGCAACTAAACTAGGCTGATAGTTAAGTTCATTCATAATTTTTCGAATTTTAAACTGTGTCGCTTCACTTATTCTCCCTGTCTGATTGATCACTTTGGAGACGGTTGCAGCTGAGACACCTGCTGCTTTCGCAATATCGTATATCGTAGCCATTTGTATCCCTCAATTATTTACCATCTATTATACCATCAAATGCCACATATCCTCTTTTATATATTCATGTGAAAAGTCACCTAGGTTGTTGAGCTACTTGGTTTGTACACAGTTTGAGCCGAAAATGGAATCTGGCATCCCCTTCAAACCACATTCGAAAATTCGTTCCCCAAATATTATTGTGCAGATTAAAATGCATTCCTTCATCAAGTGGAGCAAATGTATTGTCGAATTCCAGCAAACGTCTTCTTCCAGGAGATACAAGTGGCGTATCCAACGTATGAATGTCTACCGAGCCGTCCGTCCCAACATAGCTTACACCAGAATCCACTGCATGCAAGTTGCGATTACCATTCTTGACAACTTGAAGAGGCGATACCTTACTGCCGAGCTTCTCCAGCATCCACAAATTCGGATTATCCACGAGCAGCGAAAAGGATAACCAGCTAGCTTCTGGCAGTCTGCAAGCATCCTTGCTCCACCAGTTCAATTCAACATCAATCAAGTCGCTGTCATGATTAAATACATATAACAACTCTATTTCCCTTGGAGCTCCATACAGATCTATCGCCTCATCCGGCAGGCGCAACTTTGCAAGTACCAAATCTTCTGTTTCTAAGCTAGCATGCTCTAGTCTAATAAGCGAAGGTGTATACAAGCGATGTGCAGGTCTTGGCCTAACATATTCAAATCCGGGCTTCCCGAAGTCAGCATCCGCCCAAGTGTGAGTCGTCGGTAAATCTTCCATGTAAGTTTCAAACCAATGAGCATAATTTTCCGTGCCAAAAACTTCATAACGATAAGCACCCAGCACATGCTGCTCATCTGACCATTCTTTCCCGTATCTATCTTTCAACTGTATGAGTGATCCATCAGATCCAAACTTAACTTGAAAACGTTTCAGTTGATAAATCTGATATGCTTGCCATTGTTCAGCATCAACAAGCTTACTTTTGATCGGTACTAACTTCTCTAACGCTTGATGTGCCTCCAGCTTCTTATCATCACTTAATGCCTCAAGACCTTGCTTCAAATAATCACGCTGCTCCTGCCACGATGCTTCTACCAGCGAATACCGACGTTCGCTACTTTCGGCTGCAAATAATCCTTTGGACAATTGATCGAATTCATTCATGGCAAAAGAACTGATATAGCTGTATTTATCCGGTGTGTCATCCAGATCGATGATATCCTTCGCACGTGCTGCGTAGAAATCTTGTTTGGCGTAGTTCTTAAAATCAGGTAAAAATTTCTTGATATCAAGTCCCCAAGTATGCTCGGCTACGAGCAGAAGTGATTCACTCAGCTCCTCAAACTCATGATCTCCTATCTTCATCCTACCTTCTGATAGCCACTTACTGCGCAAACGTACCAATTCACGATACATCCCCATCTTCTGAGGGTCCGTGCCGGTACCATGAATCCATGTATCCCCAAGCTCTTCTCGAACGATTGGAAGTTGTCCACGAACTGCAAGCAGCTTAGAAGCAAAAGCATCCATTGTTGAAGCTTTAATGTGTGCCCCAGGGTATTGTTTCGACAACTCCGCAAACTGATGCTGAATATCTTCCATACTTGGAGGTCCGCAGTTATCCCCTGTATGCGCAAAGACAAGCACATCCTGCATACCGTCAATATATAGATGCTCACCATAGTTTTCTGCGTAATTCACAATCACTTCAGAGCCGTCTGCTGATTGCCAGCGAAAAACTTTAGGGACAGAAGGACGCTTCGATGCTGGGTTCATTCCTAAATGAAGATATTGAATGCCAGCCTGTTCAAGAAACGGCACCATACCGATTGTATGACCAGGTACATCTGTCATTTTGGCAGATATCGTCTTTTTGCTAAATGTATGGTCTAACTGGTCACGCAATGAAATTCCATATTGGAACAAAGAAGAATCGAGCAGTTCAGTATGTGTTGTGAAAGGAAGAGCGTGCCATGCAATATAGCCTTTCTCAATCGCCTCAGACATCATTCTACGTTGACTTTCCGTCCCATGTTTCAAATAATAGTGAATGAGCCAAGAGCCTGTCGTCCACACGAATTGAGCCTCTCCACCTTGTGAATCTAACTTTTGTGCCAATTCGATCGCTTTGGGGATAAAATCTTCACAGTACCGACGAACTACTCTGCCTGCCAAGTCAGTAAAGCCGATATCCAGGTGAGTCTTAAATATGACATGAACAGTCTCAATCCGAGGCATTTTCATACTCCTTAACCAGTAGATTCTCATTCAGTCGCTCGACTAAATCCACTAATTCCATTGGCTCTGAAATCACATAATCAGGCTTTTCACTTGCATCAGATGGTACTTTAGGGTACCTAGAAGTCCAGCTTAGAAACACGCTTTTAATCCCCAGAGCATTGGCCCCCTTCACATCGCGACTCAAATTATTGCCAACCATCACAATTCGTGAATAGTCTTTCTCTTCTAACTCCAGTGCCCCCATTGCCGCCTTGAACATTCGTGGATGTGGCTTCTCCACCTTAATATTCTCAGAGTAAATCATCGCCGTAAAGTAATCGTAAACACCATTTTGAGTTAAAATATTTTTAAACGACTGTGCATAGCCGTCTGCGACAAGCGCAAGCGTATATCCTTTTTCTACCAGTGTCTTAACCATTAAATCCGCACCTGGTATCACAGTGGCCGAAATGACAATATCATGTTCATCTCGAATTTCACTACTTTCATCTATAATCGTATCTCCGCAATCCAAAAAGACAATCAGTTCTTTTGGCTTCATTTGTCGACACCACCTATGGGTTAGTTATTCTTTTACAGCCCCTAGCATTGAACCTTTAACAAAATATTTCTGAACAAAAGGATATATCACAAGGAGTGGAAGGAGGGCTATGATAATACCCGCCGCCTGAATATTCGGTGTAATAATGTTAAAGCTGCTTGATCCTTTTGAATCAATCATTGAGCGAAGCGCAATCTGCAGCGTATATAATTTCGTATTGTTAATATATAACAGCGGTTCTTTGAACTGGTTCCAACGATGCACAAACTCAAACAAGACAACCGTTGCAAGTCCAGAAAGGGAGGAAGGAATATAGATAGTAGAAAATATTCTAAAATCTCCTGCACCATCTATACGAGCCGACTCGCTTAGCGCTGTAGGCACCATTGAGAAATAGTTTCTGAACAGCATAATACTAAAACCTGATGCCATTCCTGCGACAATCAGCGAGCTTAAGGTATTAATTAAACCGAATTCCTTATTAACTATATATAATGGAATCATTATAGTTTCACTCGGAATCATCATCGTAAAAAGAATCAATGAAACCATAATTCGCTTACCTGGCAGATTTTGCAGCAATACATAAGCAGCGAGTGCACAAAGAATCACATGAATAAGGGTACCAGCTACCGTTACGATCACATTGTTAAAAAAGGGTCTCCATAATTCTAAATTATTCCAGACAGTAGCATAAGAATTAAAATCAAACTCAGTCGGCCAAAGTTTAAGACTTACCTCCATTGAACCAACATTGCCTGAAACTGATACAATGAACGTATTCCATATCGGGATAATCATAGTAGCTACAAGTAAGAGTAGAAATAACCCGTTCAACATTTGAAACGACCTTTGGAAAACTTGTTGTCTTTTCACACTGCCACCTCCTAGTCGTATCGAATAATTTTGCTTATAACGTAACTAATAAGCAGTGTTGCAAAGATCACAATAAAGCCTGCTGCTGTTGCGATTCCTATATCAAATTCAAGAATACCTTTTTGATAAGTGTATGTCATCAGCACTTCTACTTTCTTTGCAATTACTGAATTCGACATCATAATAATTTGATCAAAAATACGAAGAATAGACATCACATTCAGCATAATAACGACCTTCATTGTTGAAACCAGAGAAGGAAGTGTAATAGAGCGCATTTGTTGCCAGCGATTTGCTCCATCAATACGTGCTGCTTCATACAAAGTAGGATCGATGGATACTATTGTCGCCAAATAGAGGATGCAATAGAAACCCATATCCTTCCAAATAGTACTCAAAACAATAACGGACCTTGCATATTTCTCTTCCAATAAAAAGTTGATAGGAGTCTGACCGAATAGTTTCAATATTTCATTGATCAACCCGCCATCCGGGGAGAGAATTTGAATAAAGATACCACCCACAACAACCCAGGAAAACAAATGTGGAACATAGATGATCATTTGCGTGAGTTTTTTGAATGTTTGTCTGAAAACTTCATTTAATGATAATGCGACAACAATTGGTGCAATAAAACCAAGGATAAGAATACTTAAACCTATGATCAAAGTATTGGTTAGAACTTGCCAGAAATTCGGATCATTGAGTACAGTTAAATAATTTTCCAAACCAATAAATGGACGTTCGCCAATCAGGTTAACCTTCTGTGTACTGGAAATCAGTCCCTTTACCAGAGGATAGAAGGAAAACAAAGAAAAATAAACTAAAACTGGCAGGACCATGAGATAGAGCGTTTTATACTTCGTTAGTGTTTTCAAGCTATCACCGCCGTTTATAAGATCTGTTTTATCACACCAAACAAGTAGAAACGGTTTCACCGTCTTTATAAGACGGGTGCGTTTCTGCGAGAAATACTTAAGAATTTATGAGCCCTGCGATATAAATTCTTATATTTTGAAAATTAATCGAGACTGAAGCTCTTCGAGAATCAGCCTCGATTATTCAAAAAAATTTTTTAACAGCTTTTATTGATCAATAAGTTTAGCTGCTAGCAACTCATCATGCATTTTCTGCACAGCTTCCTTGGAAGGCAATTTCCCCATAATCGCTTGGAAAGCATAGTTTTCGACAATCTTCTTAGCATCATTCCATTTATTGGTGGAAAGTTCAGTACTGGAATTCGCATTAAGAACAATCTCCTTTGCTGCTTTCGTCACATCACTTTCTTCAACAGGATCTTTATAGTTTTTATTGTAACTCGTCCCTCCACCATGCGTTTGATGCTTCTTACCTTCTTCAGTAAGCACATATTTACCGTCTACAACATTATAATCGTGCCCTTCAATACCCATTGTTGCAAGCCTAATCCCTGCATCAGTATACAAAAATTCTAAATATTTCATAGCACCTTCAGGATCAGGAGAATTAGCTGGAATTACCCAAGTACTCGGGTCTCCTCGGCGAAGCATAACTTTCCCGTCTGGACCCGGTACACCATTTATACCCACCACTAACTTGGTTGTATTCGGATCTTCCTGTTTAAACATATTGTTAAACATGCCTGTCCAGGCATCCCAGTAAGTAATCATGCCTACACGGTCAGTCTGGAACATGCTGCGCATCTTTCCAGAATCGTTTGTTGCGAAATTCGGATCAAGAATTCCTTCTTTAAACAACTTATTGAACCATTCGAATACCGGTACAGCTTGCTCTGTTGCATATGGAATCGTACGTTTGCCATCCGCTGTAATCACGTATCTTGCCTTGACACCAGTCGCGCTCATAAAAGGTTGGATGTCATACAAGCCGGCAGTCGACAACCCGTATGTATCATCTTTTTTATTCCCATCTGGATCTTGTTCTTTGAACGCTTTTAGTACGTTATAATACTCATCAAGCGTTTTTGGTTCCTGCAATTTCAGCTTATCAAGCCAATCTTTACGTACTAAAGGCATTGTCCCGCCTTCTTTTTTATTGAATATTCCATATATTTTTCCGTCATAACGAACCATATCCCACTCAGATTCAGAAATCACATTGGGGTCGGAGAACACTTTGGACTTCTTAATCAAATCGTCTAAAGGCATCAATGCCTTCTGCTCCACTAAAACATCCATCGATTCTTTTACTGCATAGAAGAGATCAAACTTCTCGCCGGCCGCAACTGCAGCAAGTAATTTCTTCTTATAATCCGCCTTGGAGCGATTAATGGAAATCTCAATACCAGAAAGCCTCTTCACTTCGTCTTCAAACAACTTATTCTCTTCCGGTGTTTGCCCGCCTTGGTCCTCTGTGATCGTACGCAAACTTATCTTTCTCTGAGAGTCATCTTTAGTCCCATTTTTTGTACCCTCACCTGTCGTTCCACTCGTTTGATTGGAATCGCTGCAGCCAGACACTAATACACTAGAAGCAAGTAAACAAACTAAACTAATACCTAATAATCTCTTCATTCTTACATCCCCTTCTAATAAATAAAATGTAATAATTAGAAAGCGCTTACAACACAGCTCTACCTTGCTGTTCTCAACGTAATTGAAACAACATATTAATTTATCTGTTGTTTCAATTACGTTGGGTAACCGCTTACCCTAAAAACGATTATAACATATTTCAGATTAATTGGAAATATCACAAAATTAAATTTTTATATAATTCTATATCAATATTATTTGCAAATTATACAACAAAATAGGGAAATCGGTTTCTCATACTTGCTTTACAGAAGACATTCTGACAATAAGCTCAGGCCGCATAACAATGCGTTGCCGCATGATTGACGGTTCCCATAACTCCTCAACAATCAATTCTACTACTTTTCTACCCATATGCTCCATTGGTTGCGCAACTGAAGTCAAGGGCGGATCAGTCACTCTTGCTAAGATCGTATTGTCAAAACTGACCAATGCCAACTGCTCAGGAATGCGGATACCCACATCCTTTGCTGCTTGAAGAGCGCCCACCGCCAATATATCATTACAGCAAAATAAGGCACTGGGAATCGATTCATATTTCAGAAGCAATGCCGCTTGCTTCTTTGCGTCTTCTAGCGTATATTCACAAATTTTGATGGCAGCGTCATCTAATTGGATACCTGCTTGAGAGAGTCCATGCTTGAATCCACGAACACGCTCACGGCTGCTGCTGACGTGATAGTTTTCGGCTAGAATGGCGAATTGAGTATGTCCCTGTGCAAGCAAATGAGCAGCGGCCATTTCGCCTCCAACAAAATCATCGACTATCACCGTATTAACATCGATAGACCTAAGTTCCCTGGCAATCAAA
This sequence comes from Paenibacillus sp. P5_B5, assembly GCF_056400365.1. Taxonomy (NCBI): domain Bacteria; kingdom Bacillati; phylum Bacillota; class Bacilli; order Caryophanales; family Paenibacillaceae; genus Paenibacillus; species Paenibacillus sp. P5_B5. The sequence continues at coordinate 56,568 of NZ_JBFULK010000010.1, read as the reverse complement.
GCAACTGGCACTTTTTTTTCCAAGAGCCGATCAATCGTGCCCGAGTCTTCAATACCTGTAGCAATAATAATACCGTCAACTCTTTTTTGCTCCAACAGCGATACATAACGCTCGATTCGTTCATTCTGATTGTCTGTACTGCAAATGATGACAGTATAACCCATTTTTTGACTATGATCTTCTACCGCTCTAGCTACCTCAGCAAAAAAAGGATTCGAAATATCAGGAATAAGCAATCCGATCGTGTAGGTTCGCTTTCCGGTCAAAGCAGATGCGATTACGCTGGGATGATAGTCTAGACGTTTCATAATACTTAAAATTTCTTCACGCCTTTTTTGGCTTATTTTTCCTTTTCCATTAATCGCATTCGACACGGTCGCGATGGATACGCCAGCTTCACGTGCAACGTCGTATATCGTCACTTTCGCTTTCATACAATCTCCTATTCTTTCTGCTGAGGCTTTGGCATAAGCCATTCATGCTGCGTTTCTACATGAAATTTCCATGTCCGAGACGGACCCGCCATAACATTCAAATAATAAGCATTATAACCTGGCGGTACAGACACGGGATGGTATCCTCTTGGAACAAGAACAGCTTGATCATGTTTGACAACTAGGGTTTCGTTTAACGACTCATCCTCCGTGTACACACGCTGAATGGCAAATCCGTGGCGAGGCTTCATTTGATAATAATACGTTTCTTCCAGCAGTGATTCATCCGGCAGGGCATCGCGGTCGTGTTTGTGCGGCGGATAACTGGACCAATGGCCGCCAGGAGTGAAGACCTCGACAACTAGCAGAGAATCCGCATCCGCATCTTCAGGCAATATATTATGAATGTATCGTTCCATATTTCCTGTGCCACGCACTTCAACACCGACATCCTCCGGGGCAATGAGACGTGCAGGATAACTACCTTTACCAGGAGCTGAACAAACAGCCAATTGGAGCTCTGTCAAGGCCGTTATACTATATGAGACTTGATTCGGCAAATAGACTGAATATGGCGGAATTTGCTCGAAAACATCCATACGGTTACCTATTTGGGTCCAAGCCCCTTGATCGGTAACGATATCCGCTTTACCTGACAGCAATACAATACACACCTCATTATCATCTGTCGACTGAATCAATTTTTCAGCAGATTTTAAACTAATTCGTTCAAAGCCGACATATTTCCAACCAGCAGATTCAGGCGTAATAATTAAACTGCTTTTATCCGAATCTAGTATTGACTGCGGCTCTACAATCAGTTTTGTCATTGGTGCAACCTCCTTATTTGTTATCACTTTTACGCTGGCCATTCTCCTGCTCCAGCCAAGCTATCACCTCTGACAATTTGACCGGTCTTCCTAGTTTAATAGAATATTTACACGCCAGCGCTGTCAATTCTGCCTGGAAGCCGTCATAACCACTAACAGGCACGGGTCTCTCTTGTTGAATGCATGCGATAAACTGATTCACTTCATCGAAATATGATGTACTATAGCGCTCGAGGAAAAAATGCAGTGGATTATCCCGGAATATGCCATCAGAGGTGCTGATTTCTGCTGTATTCGGATGATCGTTAGCAACAGCAACGCAGCCCTTTGAACCGAAAACCTCCACGCGCTGATCGTAACCGTAGACAGCTTGGCGGCTGCAATCTATGACGCCAATAGCGCCGTTAACAAAGCGCAGCGTAGCGATTGCCGTATCTAAATCACCGTGTTCAGCAAATACCGGATCAATTAAAACGCCGCCAAGGGCATTGACCTCCTCAATATCACTTCCAGCTACATATCTAGCCATATCAAAGTCATGAATCATCATATCTTGAAAAATTCCGCCAGAAACTTTAATGTAATCTTCATGCGGCGGGTTTGGGTCACGAGAGGTAATCTTAATCATCTGTGGTGTTCCGATTCTTCCCTCCTGCACAACTTCGCGAACCCGCTTGAAATTATGGTCAAAACGGCGGTTAAAGCCGATCTGCAGCTGAACACCTGCTGCTCTTACAGTCTCGAGAATGTGTTTGGTTTGACTGACATCCATGCTTATCGGTTTTTCGCAAAAAATAGATTTTCCCGCTGCCGCTGCTTGTTCGATAAAAGAAATATGACTATCTGTCGAAGAGCAAATCAAGACAGCATCAATATCTGGATTCTGAAATATAACACTGGCATCTTTAGTAACCATTCGGATTCCGCGCTCAGCAGCCCATTGGAACAATTCCTCTTCTGCATACAGGTCACATATGGCTACCACATCGACTTGCAACATGGTTAGTAAATTCTCCGCATGAATTTTACCAATCCGACCAGCACCAATAATCCCTACTCTTACTTTCTTCATCTTACTTCAGCTCCTTTTACTTTACCCGCACTACCAAATTGACGCATTTTCATTTGCACAGCTTCCTGGACAGCGTTTCTACCCGCACCAAGATATTTTCTAGGATCATATTCAGCAGTGTCTGACATCAAGATTTTGCGTACCGCCATTGAGAACACGATTTGATTGTCCGTATTGACGTTAATTTTGGCTGTCCCCAAGGAAATTGCCGTTTGTATTGCATCATTCGGCAACCCGCTCCCGCCATGAAGCACAAGCGGAATACCTGTACGCTTATGAATTTCTTCCATCCGGGCGAATCCTAGCTTAGGCTCTCTTCGATAAGGTCCGTGCACTGATCCGAGTGCAGGAGCCAAGCAGTCAACCTCTGTATCACGAACTAAACGTACACATTCTTCGATGTCTGCATACATCGCTTCTGAATCGTTCACGACCAAATCATCTTCCTTACCGATGATTCTGCCAAGCTCTGCTTCCACTGACACACCCATCGTATGTGCGATGTCAGTCACGCGCCGAGTCACGGCCACATTATCCGCATGCGAAAGATGAGAGGCATCTATCATGACTGAGGTAAATCCTGCATGAATCGCTTTAACGCATATCTCAAATGAGGATCCATGATCCAAGTGAAGCGCAACTGGAACATCGATGCCTTGATGATCCATGTAGTTTTTAACCATACTTACAATTAGTGGTAGACCACCCATGTAAGGAATATAAGCTTCGCTAACACCCAAAATAACTGGTGAGTGTTCGGCTTGCGCAGCCTGTAAAATCGCTTGTGTAAACTCTAGATTGTTTAAGTTAAACTGACCGACAGCATAACCGCCTTGATCAGCTGAGTTCAGCATATCTTTCATTGAAACAAGGGACATCTTTGGTTCTCCTTTCCTTTACCAGCGAGCGGTTACCATCTTCTTTCGAGTGTAAAATTCAACTCCGTCGCTGCCGTTAGCATGCAGATCACCGTAGAACGATTTTTTCCAGCCAGAAAAAGGGAAGAATGCCATTGGTGCTGGTACCCCCAGGTTGATTCCTAACATGCCTGAATCGATGTTCTCACGGAAATATCGAACGTTGCTTCCATCTTTTGTGAATAGGCAGGCTCCATTGGCAAATTCCGATCGGTTCGCCACTTCAACTGCTTCGGCGAGCGTATCGACTCGAACGATGGATAAGACAGGAGCGAAAATCTCATCTTTCCAAATTTTCATCTCACATGTCACATTATCGAATAATGTAGGTCCGACAAAATATCCTTTTTGCTCAAAACCAGCATCTTTCCGTCCGTCACGAACCAGAACAGCTCCTTCTTCCTCACCGCTTTCGATATAGCCAATCGTTCTAGCTTTATGTTGATCCCGAATGACTGGGCCGAGGAAAATACCATTTTCCATACCGTTACCCATGGTAATCTGGTCGGCGGCTGACTTCAGCTTATCAACGAGTATTTCACCAACTTCACCGACTGCGACTACAACAGAGCAAGCCATACAACGCTCTCCAGCAGACCCGAATGCAGCAACAATAATCTGTTGCACAGCAGCATCTAAATCTGCGTCAGGCATAACGATGGAATGATTTTTGGCACCTGCAAGTGCCTGTACGCGCTTTCCGTGTGCGGATGCGGTCTTATACACATATTCGGCCACAGGCTGGGAACCAACAAACGATACCGCTTTAATGTCTGTATGCGTCAATATACCGTTTACAACATCATGAGCACCATGCACAATATTCAAAACTCCATCAGGCAAACCAGCTTCCTTGAACAGCTCGGCAAGGCGATTAGAGAGCAATGGCGTACGCTCGGACGGCTTCAGCACAAACGTGTTGCCGCATGCAATAGCGAGCGGGAACATCCAGCAAGGTACCATCATGGGAAAATTAAATGGCGTAATGCCTCCCACAATTCCGACCGGGTAACGATACATTCCGGACTCAAGATTCGTGGCGATATCTGGCAACTGCTTACCCATCATTAATGAAGGCGCTCCAGCAGCAAACTCGACACATTCAATGCCGCGCAATACTTCTCCGTGCGCCTCAGTGAAACTTTTGCCATTCTCAAGCGTAATCAGCTTCGCCAACTCATCCCAATGGTCAATGAGCAGTTGTTGATATTTAAACAAGACTCTTGCTCGTCTCGTCACAGGAGTTTGACTCCAACCCGGAAACGCTTTCTTCGCTGCAGCTACAGCAGAATTCAAGTCTTCGTCATTAGATATCGGAACATGAGCCAAAACTTCCTCAGTCGCTGGATTCAAGACCGGCTCATAAACCTGAGAATCCGAATCTACCCAATGTCCATCAATAAAATTTTTCAAAATATTTTGTGATTGTTGTGCAGTTATCATATATGTCATTCCCTTCTATCTAAACATTTGTTTAATCATTTTATGTGGCTGTGATTTCACCTTTATTGCAGCGTTCTATATAGTCTTTCACCTGTGTTAAAGTTGGCATCGCTTCTGAACAGCTATGACTAGAAATTACGATGCTTGCAGCTGCGCTTCCAAACTCCATACTCATCTCAATCGGCCAGCCATTCATTAGAGCATATAGGAACCCTGCTGCATATGAATCACCAGCTCCAAAGGTCTTAATAACTTTTGCAGGGAAGCTTCTGGCCTTATGGATACCACCGTCTTTCGTATAAGCGATCGAACCGGCTTTACCGTGTTTAATAATGACAATTTTTGCTGTATAATCAAACCATTTTGAAGCAGTTATTCGATCATCCTTCTCTATATTGGATTCAAAACGCTCCATCATATCAAACTCCTCGCGTGTACCGATAATGATGTCGCATTTTTCAGCTGCCAAATTGTAATAAACCAATGTTTCGTCCGTAGAATTCCATGTATAAGGTCGATAATCCAAGTCAAAGGCAACAGCAACTCCATGTTTTTTGGCGTAATCTAGTGCCTGTAGTACAGCTTCGCGCGAAGGGCTCTTGGCAAGCGCTGTTCCCGAAATCAACAGAAGCTTGGTACTTGCTATTACTGATTCGTTGACTTCTTCTGGCTCAAGCTTCAGATCGGCTACATTATCGCGGTACATCAAGATGCTGCAATCCGAAGGACTCTTGATCTCAGTAAAAGCTAATCCTGTCACAGCTCCTGACTTATCAACGATAACATTGCTGGTATCAATGCCATTATGCTGTAAATAGCTTGTAATATAACGACCCATTTGATCATCGGAAACTTTGCCGATAAATCCGCATTTTAGTCCAAACCGTGACATGCCGATGCAAATATTAGCAGGAGAACCACCGACGTATTTTGTAAAACTTACAACTTCCTCCATAGGCTTATTGATTTCATTGGCATTCAAATCAATGCACAGTCGGCCAATCGCCACAAAGTCCAATGGTTTTTCAGTCGGAAATGTTAGGTATGCCATCAATTAGCTAGCTCCTTTCTTCTACTGATTGCAAAATACCATATAAATATTTCAAAGATTTCTTCGCATATGCATATGCCGGACAGGTTTCAGGGTCTTGTTCCCCTTCAAGCATTGCCCAGCCTGTATAGCCTCTATCTATCAATTCATTCACAATCGGTACAAAATCCAGATCGCCATCGCCTGGCACAGTAAATACCCCTTTACGAATACAGGTAACAAAGTCCGCTTTCTCGTGACGTGCTTCATTAAGTACTTGGCTGCGAACGTCCTTCAAATGGATATAGCCAATACGGTCGTAATGTTTACGCAGCACTTCCAATGGATCAGCTCCTCCGTAATAAGCGTGTCCGGTGTCAAAGAGCAAATACACGAGAGAAGGGTCAGTCAAAGACATCAGATAGTCAATTTCGGCCAAAGACTCTACGACCGTCCCACCATGATGGTGATACGTTAATTTGAGACCGTATTCCTGTGCAATTTCACCAGCTGCATTCAAGCCTTCAGCCAAACTCTCCCAGCCTTTGTCATCCAGCGAAATCACTTCTTTCTCAAAAGGCGATCTTCTTGGATCAAAATGCAGCGATCCACCGACTTCAGCCGTGCTGATTACCTTACTCCCCATTTGTGCCAAGAACTGCGCATGCTTCCGATAAGCCTTCAGCTCTTCTTCGCGATAAGCTGGATCTGAGAAAAGCACCGATTTCCATTGGGATACGAGCCCAATGCCACGCTTTGAAAGCTCTTGCTTTAAAACGACCGGGTCTTCAGGATACTTACGGCCCATTTCCGTACCTCTCAAGCCTAGTGCCTGTATGTCGTTCACAATCGTTTCAAACGTCGTGCTTGCACCATGCTCCTTAACGTCCTCACCCACCCAGTTAATGGGATGACAGCCTAAATTAAAAGGGAATTCCTTCATACAATCGTCTCCTTTAATCAAAATTCTGGGTTTTATGCAAATTACTGTTCATCGTTTCATACGCCTCTGTTACTTTACTGCTGACAGAAACCTCCGGTACCCCAACATGCCACCATGACTCGTAATTTCCTGTATTTGATCCTGGAACTACAGCAATCTCAATTAGCGTCGTGACAGATTCACCTCTAGCCGACTCTATAGCTGCTCTGAGTTCAGCAGCATTTGTGGCCTTATACGCCTGCGCTCCTAAGCTGCGCGCATGAGCAGCAAAATCAATCGGCATATAAGCACCAGACAATTGCCGAGTTTGAGTATCACGATAACGGAATTCATTGCCGAATCCATCACTTCCATGACCACGCTGCAAATTGTGAATGCATTGGAAGCCGTGGTTATTGAACAGCAAAATAGTAAACTTGCGATTCTCTTGAATGCTCGTGATCAGTTCGGAGTGAAGCATTAAATAACTACCATCTCCTACTAGCGCATAGACATCTCGATGAGGTTCCGCCAGCGCTGTGCCGAAAGCACCGCTGACTTCATAACCCATACATGAGAATCCATATTCCATGTGATAGGTTTTGGGCTCTAGAGCACGCCAGAGTCGGTGTAAATCGCCAGGTAAGCTACCCGCAGCGCAAACGATAACATCGGTTGAATGTAGACACTCCTGCACTACACCAAGCGCTCTAGTTTGAGAAAATCCTTCCTTCAATTCCATATGATAAAGCCGATTGACTTCCTCATCCCAAATTCTTTTTTGCTCTTGAATAAACATAGGCTCATATTGACTGACGTAATTTACTTTTTCTAGAGCATCTAGCAGGGCTTGCAGTCCAGTTTTGGCATCAGCCACAATCGAAACACCTGACATTTTGCCTGCATCAAGCTTGTTGATGTTGATATTCACAAACTGCACATTTTCATGCTGAAAGCCCCATTTAGACGATGTCGTAAAATCCGAATACCTTGTGCCTACGCCTATGATCAAATCTGCCTGCTTAGCTATACGATTCGCTGCTAGCGAACCTGTGACACCGATAGCACCGACATTCAGCGGATGATTCCAGGCAAGGGAGCTTTTGCCTGCCTGTGTTTCTGCCACAGGAATTTGAAACCGTTCTGCAAACTCTCGCAGTTCGTCCATAGCGTTCGCGTATAAAACACCTCCTCCTACGATAAGCAGCGGGTGCTTTTTGGAAGAAACTAACTTTGCCGCACGGTCAATCGCTGAAAGTGATGGCAGTTGGCGATCTATGACATGAACACGTTTCTTAAAAAAGGAAGTTGGATAGTCATATGCTTCCGCCTGCACATCTTGAGGCAAAGCCAGGGTAACTGCTCCAGTCTCAGCAGGATCTACCAGCACCCGCATCGCTTGGTTTAACGCAGTCATTAACTGTTCAGGCCGAACGATGCGGTCCCAATATTTGCTGACTGGCTTAAAGGCGTCTGTCGTCGAAATTCCATAATCACCAGCAACTTCTAGCTGCTGCAGTACAGGATCCGGCTTGCGGCTGGCAAAATTGTCACCTGGCAACAGCAAGACAGGAATACGGTTAACGGTCGCTGTCGCAGCAGCGGTTATCATATTCAGTGCTCCTGGACCGATCGAAGTTGTACAAGCAAACGCTTTATATCGATTTTGCTGCTTCGCATAAGCGACGGCAGCGTGTACCATACCCTGTTCATTCTTCCCTTGGATAAAGTTCAAACTTCCTGGATCACGTTCTAGTGCTTCTCCGATTCCCGTCACGTTGCCATGCCCGAAAATCCCCATAACACCAGCGAAAAATGGTGACTCTACTCCATCCACACTGATAAATTGCTGATTTAAATACTTAATAAGAGCTTGAGCCATTGTCAGACGTATAGACGACATGAAATCACTCCTTGATAAGATTAAGCGCTTAACTTAACTAGTAAAAAATAATTCGTACACCATGCTCGAATATCAGGCACACCTACGAAAAATAGTGTTTATATCTCCATCCTGATTAACAACCTTCTCATTCCAATACACTTAGCAAGAGTTCGAGCCTTAGTCAGACATGCGACGTTACGAAATCACTCCTTTGTCAAACTAATAAATCGAGTATTGCAAAAAATATATTTATTATGATAATTCAATCAATAAGAACAGGTTTAGCGCTTAACCTAATATTAACGCATGAATATTCTAAATTCAATAATAATTTTATCTTCTGATGCAAAAAAGCCGATACCAAGTATCGACTTTTGAGTATTGTATATGTTATTTTGGCTTCTTTTTCTAACCCTTGATTCGTCCCTGAATTCGCTGTTTGTCATCTTCCGGCCAAGGCATAGCGTAGGTTGGCGCGTTCACGAACCGTTTCATGGCAAGACGGAGTGTAATTCTCGTTCCTTCTGGCATTTCGACCTGAAGCCACTTTCCGTTGACAGTTACGCTTCCGGTTATTTCACCATCGTGACTGACAATTTCACCGTCCGTAAACTGATGCTCACCAAACACACCAGCCTGGACAATAAGGGACTGCGCATTGAACAGACTTGTATTCACAAGCTGTACCGTCACGGAGTCTGGTGTGAGCTTCTCGACCAAAGCTGATATCCCTTCTGGCAATCCCGTACGCTTCTTGAGGCAGTCGAAGTAGCGGACTCTGCCGTGCTGAAGCCCACCGTGCGAAATATGCATCGGACCGCCAAGCGTTAGCTGCACCAGACCCTCGAAGTAAACCGGGCACATTTCCTGCCAGATATGAATAGCGGAATAAATACCCTCATTGAAATGCTCCGTCCAGTTGTACGGATTCCCATCCTGCGACCTCATTTTCACCAGCTGATTGCTGATTAACTCGTAATTCGCGCTTAAGATCCGTTCCGGATAGCCAGGATTAAGTCCTCGAATATACTGGTACCACGGCTGGGTATTGCCAATGTAATGCTTTGTTTCCCTGCCGGTTTTGGGATCTCGTCCAGAAAAGGCAGGAACTATCACTTCATTCCAATCATGATCTTTTGGAATACGCTCGACTCTTTCCAAATCCTCGTCGGCCATCGACATCGACCAAAGATAGATTGGATACTTCGGCTGCGCCTCCCGATAATCGGTCCAGCCACTATCGAAATGCTTATAGGGTACGAGCCATTTGCCATCCTGTTCCTTACGCAAATCCCAATTGCGGTCGAGCTGCTCTCTCGCTAACTGCAGACCACTTAAATCCCCGCTCAGCATGGCCAAGTTCATACAGGCGTTCGTCAGCGGTTCGATGATGGTCATAAAACCGTGCGGCCAGCGCCATCCATAGTAGCCACCCCACCATTTGCCGTCGTTGTATTCGCCGATTTGCCCTGTCAGTCCTATGTTATCTGGAATAATGCCTCCGTTGCGTTCCGCCCGCTCCTGCCAAGCCTTAACATATTCGATAACCCACTGACGCAGCTTCTCATCTCCGCACTCCATAAATGCATGGGTAACAAGCCCGGTTGCGTTCAAATTCAGCGGTACGTCACCGCGATTCATCCTCTCATTCATCATCGCGATCAGATGTTTATACACTTCATCGTTGGACCAGGCACATTTGCCACTCTCAAAATTAACACCGGGAATATCTTCGTAAGGAGCGAGATAATCATCCAGAATCCCCCGGTGCGTACTCCAATCTTCTTCCGTTACTTCAAACCGGGGCCCTCTGCTTCCGGTCAATGGCGAAACAATCAGCCTTAGCTCTTTATCGTAGTTTGGCGCATCCCGATCATCGCCTGTATACATAGCAGCGAACCCCTGCGCTCTCTGACGATCCTTCAATGTAGCTGGTCCTGCCAATCCAAGAAAATAAAAGAACAAATAACCTTCGCCGTGGTGCATCCAATCGTAATACGCGTCGAAGTCCCGATGAATCTGACCATACTCCGTCCATTGCCAGGTGATGCCATCGAAAATACGCCTGGAAATTTCGTACAGCTCATCGCTTCCACCAAGAACGTAAAGAAGTGCCAAGTTCATGAACCCTTCGTACGGATCATCTGATCCGTCCATGCCGGGCCAATGATCGAACCAAATGAGCGTTCCGTCCGGACGGGTATAACGCGCGACGAATTCTTTCGCTGCCTTATTCAGCGTATCGAACAGCAACTGCTCCTGCAGCGCCCACCCAGGCGGTGCAATCCGATGAGTGGCGGTGATGCTGGCTATATTTTCTTTTTGCTGCGAAACTGGCATTTCGTACAACTCCCCTTATCGTATGATGTGAACAAGTAGAAACGGTTTGACCGTCTTAATAAGACGGGTTCGTTTCTGCGAGGTATATTAGCTAATTTATCTCGTGAAACTTATAAATTCTAATATACTTAAAGGTATCGAATCCGATTTCGGTATCGGTCGATTAACTCGCGGTTGTGGCCATCGCCACCATCCCGATTAGCGCTGATCAGAACCGGAGGATTAACCCCTCTACTGCTCAGTTCATCGACGATAGCCACAGTCAGCGCCTGAATGATCGCAATTCCGCCAATCGTCGATGTTGCTCCCATTTTTTGTCCACTGTCACCATACGACAAAGCCGCATCGCCAAATGTGCCGCAATTGTCCAGCACGATGTCTGCAACCTCGTACAATTTTTTTCCGCTCACATGACGAGAGACTGTGTTCAAAGAGTGATCCATATTCGTCAATGCAACGACGAACAGTCCACGCTTTTTACATGCCATCGCCACTTCGATCGGGACAGCATTTATACCGGAATTGGATACAACTACAATTACTTCATCAGGACGCAAATCATACCCGGCAAGCAGCACATCCGCATAGCCCGATAATCTCTCGAGCACAGTCGATCGGCCTACATTAAGCTCCATCAGAGAAGGCTCCAACATTGCATTCACGCAAGCGAGGCCGCCCGCACGATGAAATACATCTTCTGCAATCATGTGTGAGTGTCCGCTGCCGAAGACATGCATAATCCCGTCAGCCTCTATCGAGTCCGCGATTTTGCCAGCGATTATAGCAATCTTATCTTTCTGGGTATTGTGAATTCTATCCAGCTGTTCTTGTACGGTTTGAATATATTGATCCAGCAACATTACATTTCACCTCTCATTTCACTCAAGTAGAAACGGTTTCACCGTCTTTATAAGACGGGTACGTTTCTGCGAGATATATTAGCCAATTTATAGAAGAAAACTTATAAATTCTAATATGTTAAAAATGCAAAGCCGCCGCTCCTAAAATTCCAGCAGTCGTTGGAAAAGCAGCAGAAGTGATATGAACACTGAGCGAGCTCAATGCCGACAACCTTTCCTCCACCATTGCTCGTGCAGGGGCAAGCAGCAGATCACCAGCTTTGCTCAACCCGCCGCCAATGATCACATGACCGACACCAAAAAGTTGAATGCAATTAACCAAGCTTACCCCCAATAACTCACCTGCTTCCTGAAACAATCTTATCGCATTTAAGTCGCCTTTTAATGCCGCTTCATAGACCTGAAAGGCATTTGCCCCGGTATGCTCTGTAATCGCCGAAGCCGAAACATAGGTTTCCAAGCAACCCCGATTCCCACATTTGCACGGCTTGCCATCGGGAATGATGCTCGTATGCCCGATATTGATGATCGGACCCCATTCCCCTTCATATAATCTTCGGTTCATAACTAGACTTGCACCGACTCCTGTTCCTAAACAAACATACAAAAAGCTTGGCAACAAAGCTCCAGCGCCATAATTTTTCTCCCCAACTGCGCCTGCAGCCGCATCGTATGCCAGTCGTACAGGCAGCTTCAACATCTTCTGCATACAGTCTACCAAAGGAACTTCGTGCCAGCCCAAGTTCACAGCGTCATGGACAATCCCTTGCTTCGTGTCCAAAATTCCTGGACAAGCAATACCAACACCTACTATCCCATCTATTGCTTCCTGCTTCTCGATAAAAGCGGCAATATGCTGGCCGATTAAAGAAACATCAGCTGAGCGGTTAGTACGAGGCAAAGGGATGGATTTCTCATCGAAAATCTGCCCTCCGCGATTAACGAGTCCCATTTTCAAATTCGTTCCGCCGATATCCACTCCAATCGCCATGTCCATCATTTAATGCCTCCATCCTTAAAGGTTATCTGTCACATGGCGCTTTTCTCAACTTCAGTCTTGGATTTATCCGATAAAATAACCACCGTCAATTGGTACTTCCGCTCCGTTGATCCATGCTGATCGCTTGCTCGCAAAAAAGACAATCGCATCAGCGATTTGCTCGGGACTCGCTACATTTTTAGCTTCTTTATAAATTTGGTCAACTTCCTCGGGTGTATGTTTGGTCATTCTAAACCATTCGTTCAATAACGGCGTAGCTGTGCCTCCAGGCATAAGTGCATTCACCCTGATGTTGAACTCGCGCAGATCTAACGACAGCCCACGGCTCATATGGTTTAAAGCAGCTTTCATCGCGTCATAGACGAGATTATTCGAACTATTAACTACTCGGTTAATCGAGCTTATGTTGATCACGACACCGTCTCCGCTACGTTTCAACCAAGGCAGCGCTGACTGTGTTAAGAAAAAAGGCGCTTTGACATTCACCGCAAACAGGGAATCCCAATCTTCATGTCTTATATCTTCAATCGGCTTATTACAGACAAGAGCCGCATTATTGACAAGGATATCCAATCCACCCCAATGTCCCGCAGTTTGTTCTGTAAGCAGCTTGGGAGCTTCCGGATCAGATAAATTCTGACTCACGAATACGGCCTCTCCACCATGCTCACAGATTTCATCCACCACCTGGCGTCCACGCTCTACATTCATGCCATGAACAGTCACTTTCACACCATGACGGGCTAGCTTAATCGCTGCTGCTCTGCCGATACCACTCGTTGAACCTGTTACAAGAGCTATTTTGCCGCGTAAATCTTCCATTATCTCACCTCTTCAAATTCCAGTTTGTTTTCAATTCATGGATGTAATCACTAATCGAAATTACACGACCTTCCAATCGCGATTTCTCCGCTGCAAAAGCCATTAAATGACTTTGTAACGAAACACTTGCTTCAGTCAGACCCTTTTCCTTTCCATCGCTTCGAACAAGACGAACGAAATCACGCATAATGCCTGTATCTCCCCCGCTGTGACCAGCCAAATCAGTATCCAGATGAATTGTTTCTTTCATTCTGGTCATAAAACTTGTAACTTCAATTTCATTCTTCTCCATATCTGCTCGAATTTGACCTTGTGTCCCCATAATCTTCATCGAACGGCCCCCTTCAAACGTAAACGCGCTCATCGTAAAAGCGACGGTTACTTCATTGGCAAATTCCAGATTGACCACCTGATGATCAACCACATTGTTATCGCAATGATAGACACATCTTCCATACGGCCCATCCTTCAACGCATTTAGCAGCCCCTCATCGCTAGTGTCACTACTGACGATCGAACGGAAGACCGGATCAACTTCAAGGTACATTTTAGGCGCAAAATAAGGACAAGCATCCTTCACTTGGCAGCCGTCCAGACAACGTTTAGTCGCTCCAAATGGCGCATTTTCTTGACGAAAATGAGTTAATGAACCGAAGGACGACACTCTGGTACACTTCGCATCAACCAACCAAGAAAGGATGTCCATATCATGGCAGCTTTTGGCTAGGATCATGGGACTTGAGGTTTCGAAATTGCTCCAGTTGCCTCTGACAAAGCTATGCGCATGATGACGATGCTCGACATTCTCCGTGTGCTGAATGGAAATTAGCCTTCCGATTCTGCCATCTGTAATGATTTTCTTAATTTTCGAGAAAAAATCCGTATACCGAAGCACATGACAAATCGAAAATACCCGATTGTACTTCTCTGCATATTCGCTCATAATGATACATTCCAATGGATTAGGTGACATCGGCTTTTCCAATAGTACGTGATACCCTTTTTCCAACGCCTGAATTGCAGGTTCATAATGCATATTATCTTGCGTACAAATCAGAATGGCATCGGCAATCTTAGGCTGTTCGAGCAGTTCCTCCCAATTCGCAAAACAGTTCGCGTCATGAATGATATGAGTTTGCTGAAAAGCTCTTCTCCGCTCAGAATCCATGTCTGCAACAGAGATGAACTGAATTTCTTCTGGGTGCTCTAATGCGTAGGAAGCATATGCACCAGCCCCTCTTTGACCGGCGCCGATTAATGCTGCAGTAATTTTCTTCATAACTAATATCTCTCCTTATCCCTTGACCGAACCTTCCGTAAGTCCGGCAATAAACTGCCTTTGCATAAACAGATACATAAGAAAGATTGGAAAAGACGCCAAGATAACGAGTGTAAATATATCTTCCCAGTTCGTACTGTACTGACCAATTGCACGATAGATTCCTGTGGTTACTGTGTACGCTTTAGTGGAACCCAGAATAATAGACGGACTCACAAAATCGTTCCAGATCCACAAACAAAGAAAAATGATAGCTGTTGCCGTAGCCGGACGGATCAGAGGAAAAATGATTCGCCAAAAGATCGTTAATTTCCCAGCACCGTCCATTTTGGCTGACTCGTCAAGCTCCTCAGAAATAGTGCGTATATACCCTACATAGGTAAACACTGTAAACGGCACATAAAACGCGATATTGTAAATAATGAGTCCCTGTGGGGTAAACATGAGTCCAAACCCGCTTAACACTTTAACCGTTGGGATTAAAATCACTTGAGGCGGAATCATTAAACCAGACAAAAGCACTAAATATACAAGTGAAAAAAAACGATGTTTATTTCTCGCAATCACAAAAGACATCATGGAGCACAATAGAATGATTATAGTGACCGAAGCTGAAGTAATTAATATTGATGTCCCGTAAGCTTTAAATATATTAAATGAAGGCGTAATCGCCGAACGGACGAAGTTATCGAACGTTAGTCTTGCAAATGGCAATGAAAGCGGATTGGCCAGAATATCCGATCTGATCTTAAAGGCATTTACGAGTGCAATATAAAAAGGAACCAACAGAAAGAGTGATAAAAACAGCAATAATGCATGACGTCCTACTTCTAACTTTCTGCTTGTCACATAATCCGCTCCTCTCTTTTTCGGAGAAGCACCGTCAGTAAAACTGCGAACACTCCTACTATAAACAGCATATAAACAGCCAAACTTGAAGCATAGCCTAGTCTATTTGCATTAAAACCAACTTTGACTACTTGATAAGCAATCGTTTCCGTTGCTCCTCCTGGCCCACCATATGTTAATACTGCAACGCGATCATATTCGCGCATCATCCCAGTAAACATAAATACAATGCTTGTCGTAAATGCAGGAGCGAGAAATGGAAAGGTCACATTGCGGAACTGCTGCCATCTGGAGGCTCCATCAATATTGGCAGCATCATAAAGCTCCTTCGGAATTGTCTGTAATCCTCCTAAATAAATCACGATGACAAAGCCTGTTGATTGCCAAATTGCCAAAAATGTGATGGTTAGGATAGCCAGGTTGGGATCTCCAAAAAACTCGATTTTTTCCCATCCTAAGTGCTCAAATAAATTATTTAAGAGGCCGTTATAGCTCAAAATGCTCTTCCAAATGAAACCGATCGCGATTGCACTAATCAAGAGTGGAAAGAAAAATACGGAACGGTAGAAATTCGTCATTCTTCCCTTCCTATTCAGCAAGACGGCAAAGAATAGCCCAAATATAATGACCATTACCGTTGTTACGATTGTCATAAACAGAGTTACCTTTATTGCACGAAGAAATTGTTCATCTACAATCCCCTCAAAAAAATTGCTCAGACCCACAAATTGATAGGTCGGATCTATCCCATTCCAATTGGTAAATGCATAGTAAAAGCATAAAACGATAGGTATCATCAAAAAACAAACATAGATGATGAAACCTGGCGAGAACATCAGCATAGTTGACCAAAAGTCCCGTTTTTTCAATTGTCTCACCGCCTATAGATAGTATAGTAAAGTTAACAAAGGCACATATTGTTCTATGCGCCTTTGTTAAGCATTGTCTGTTATAGACGCAAATCGATTATTTCTTGTTTTTATCCCAATAATCATCGAGTGTTTGCATTTCTTTGGTCACGTCAGCTTTCCCTTGTTGTGCCAATATGTTTTGACTTACCTTGTTGTACTGATCCTGGATTCCAGCTACAGGTACACTTCCGACCTTATTGTTATAAAATCCGACCATCGGTGGATTATTCGCCAGTAAATTAGATACTTCTGTTTGCAATGGACTCATGTCCCATTTAACCGGATCTTTCATCGTAGAGAACAGACCGTCTGTTTCTAAAAACTTTTTGTTATTTTCACGATCCAGCATCATGAACTTGGCGAATTTAATAGCTGCCTCTGGATTTTTGGTTTTCTTTGAAATCGCAAGACCGCCGCCATTTTCTCCTCCAAGAATAAATTGTGATCCATCCTTAGTTGGTGCAGGGAACACACCGACCTCAAAGTCTTTGTTCGCTTTGGCTTCCGAAGCTGTGAACCATACACCCATCGGGTACATCGCTCCATTGCCCTTCAAAAATTCTTGTTCCACGGCAGCATAATCGATACTTAATACGCCTTTGTTGAAATACCCTTTTTGTACAAGCTCATTATAATAGCTAGCTGCTTCGATCCAGTCCGCATCCGTAAATTTCACTTTGCCATCGTAACGGTCGGAATACCAAGCCTTCTTATTCAAGTAAACCGTCGGGGAAGTTAGAGCCGAGAACGTGAACCCTGATGTCCAATCTCCTGCAGTTAAAAGTGGTGTAATGTTCTTCTCCTTTAACTTGGCACATACATCCATAAACTCTGCCCATGTTTTAGGCAACGTTGTTATGCCTGCCTCGGCAAACAGCTTTTTATTGTAGAATATAATCGTTTGTGGTTGGCTGCCCGCCGAAGTGATTTGATATAATTTTCCATTAATTAGATCTGTTTCATAATTCTTGATGCTTTTAATTTCGTCATCAGCAGGAATTTCCAACAATGCATCCGCATCGACAAAAAGTTTAGTCGTCACATTCTGAACAACATCTGGAAAATCACCGGAAGCAAGCAGGGTCTTTAAATAGTTGTCTGCACTGCCTTCGTTACCTGGAGGCTGAATGCGCTTCACTTTAATATCAGGGTTAGCTGTTTCGAATTTTTTAATTAAGCCGTCATAAAATTCTGCTGTCAAATTCGGTGTAACCCAAGATTGGAAAACAATTTCTACTGATTTAGTTCCCGGTGTCGCCGTACTTTCTGGGCTGCTTGTTTCTGCAGGTTTATCCGCAGTTTTGTTGCTTCCACAAGCAGAGATGCTTACTGCGAGCATACAAGCTAAGATGAATGTAAAAATTTTTTTCAAATTGACTTCCCCCTTCATTCCTCAAAGTATTTATTGTATATTCTTATTATTCAATAAATTATGAAGCGCTTCCACAGGAATATCGATACTTTTACTAGATTAATTAAACTACTTTGTTAATTTGGAGGTGCTGCATGCTCACCCGGATGTATAAACAGCATATTGGCCCCTATATTTTTCGTAAATTGAATTTGGGCATCGGCATTTCTCTTCTGATCGTGTTTATCACGCTGGGCTTTTTGACCTACAACAGTTTCTATCGATTGCTTGAACAAAGAGAACAGGATCTTCTGAATATAAGAACGGAAAACTTGAAGCTGCACCTGATCGATACAATTGAACGGTTCAAAAGGGAAACTGTGTCGATTTATAACTTTAACGACCAAACAATTGGAACTAACCAATTCTTTTTGAAGAACAAGATTCCCACTACTGATGATGAACAAGGGAAACTTAATGAGAAAAATTATTTTAACGGAGTTCTCTCCCTGCTTCTCAATCGAAATTCTGGTGCCAGCGCTTTCCTGTTTTATCGTATCAGTGATCAAAAAGTATATGCGCATACCTCTCATTTTCAGCAGTTACAAATAAATAACTCATTCGATTTTCATGCATTTTTTGAAAATTTACCCAAAGACTATAATTATCCTTATATCGGAATTGTCAATGGATTACTGAATACATCTACACCTATGATTTATATCGTAAGTCCTGTTTTCGATCTTGTAAGCATTAATCCGAATCAAGTATATGGCTACTTTTCAATGATTATCGACACTAAGATTTTATCGGAGCTGTTTCAACCCCAAGGGAACTTGGAAAGCCGATTAATGATTAAGAAAAATGAGAGGGTTCTGCTGGATACCGATTCTAAGAATACAGACGCAATTACCGATTCCGGTGACTACTTATTAAGCAAGATTACATTAGAGCAATACGATATAGAAATTATCGGAGCTAAGAACAAAACTGCAATCCAATCAAGTCTGAACAATATTACCATGTCTATTATTCTGATTCTGGGTATAACCTGGCCTGTCTGCCTTCTATTGATTTCCAGCATCCAAACTATTGTTATGAAGCGGTTAAAGCTGCTGATGAATCATTTTAAAAAAGTTCAGACGAATCCCTTTACCGAACCTATACCCGTTCAAAATAATGATGAAATTAGTGAATTAATCTTGAGATTCAATCGAATGACAGAGTATCTTAAAGAATATATCAACCGTGTGTATATAACTGATATTCAAAGACGGAATGCCGAATATGTCGCTCTGAAGATGCAGATTAATCCTCATTTTTTATTTAACACCATGGAATCGATCCGTATGCAGGCAGTCTCAAACGGTCAGCATATTCTTGCAGAGAAACTGCATTCCTTAGGAAAACTGTTTCGTTGGATGTTGAAGCAGGACCACGATGTCATTCCCATTCAAGAAGAACTGACGTATATGGAGTACTATCTGGAACTTTTCAATATGGGAAAATCTAATGTGATCCATCTAGAGATCGATTCGGAGCTTGATCTTTATCATCATCAAATACTCAAATTCAGCCTCCAACCGATCATTGAAAACGCAATTCAGCACGGCGAATTAGAAAAACGAGAAAATCCGAAGATTTCGATTCAGATCACAAGAGAAAAAGATTGTTTATCGCTTTACATTCGAAACAATGGGACTGGAATTTCACGGAGCCGAATGACGGACCTTATCCAACTGTTAGAGTCATCGCATTATTTGCCAGAAAAGCATCTTGGCTTGAAAAATATACACGAAAGAATTAAAAACTATTTCGGTGAAGAATATGGATTGTTTGTTATTCAGGATTCATATGCTCAAACAGGTGGATTTGGCGTGCAAATGAAAATTCCGTATAACGACAATAAAGGTAGGGTGAATGATGACCAAGCTGCTAATCGTAGATGATGATCGATTCATCCGTGAAGGCTTAATCCATTTGATCGATTGGGATGATCTCGGTATCGAAATTATTGGCACATCTGAAGGTGGATTTGAAGCTCTAAAACTTATGGAGGAGCGAAAGCCCGATATTGTTCTAACCGATATTCGCATGCCTCAAGGCAATGGACTCGAGTTAATTGAACAGATTCGTCATTATGGATGGCACACGCAAATCATTGTGCTGAGCGGTTATGACGATTACACCTATGTACGCAAAGCAATGAAATTTCAGATTGAAGATTATTTACTGAAGCCTGTTGATGCACACGAACTCATCTCTATCATTAAAACATGCTGTGAAAAGCAACATGCGAAGTGGAGAAGCGAACAATGGAACCGTGAATCATTTCAGCTTTTACGCGATAATGTTATCTTACGATGGATGGAAAATCGTATCGATCCAGATCAACTGGTGGAGAAATTGTTTTTTCTTGGAATTGACATGCGAAAATACGATCTCTTTCAAGTAGGTATCATCACATGGCAGGATTGGAGAGAAATGGAGTTATCCCATGGGGAGCAGCAGTTCCGTTCGTTCGCCATCGTCAATAGTGTAGATGAAGCGCTTCGAGAACAATGTAAAGGAATCGCTTTTCTAAATCAAAACAGGGAGATCGTTTGCCTCCTAACAGGTAAAAGCAATGGATACGTTGATGCCCCGACATTTGCCAATGAGAATTTGTTGTGGATGCAGGAGATTGCGAAGGGCTACGCGCCTATACTGAAAACACCATGGTTCTGTACGTTAGGTAGTGTGATTTCCCAGATGCAAACGGTACATATGTCATATCATGATGCACGCCACCTTCAAGATTATATCCATTTAACGGAAGGACCGAAATGCGTTGATAACACTTATTTCGTGCACAAGCAAAAAGAGACCCCATTCGGATTGGCAGAACGTGAGCACCTGGTCACTGCCCTGCTTTCTGGTGATCGCAAATTATGGACTGAAGCTATTGGCAATGACTTTCAATGGGCCTCCTCCCAAGTTGACCCGCTTTCGGCTGCCAAATATGCTGCGATAGAATGGGTCATGCTTAGCAAACTAACACTCAAACAAAAGAACCTGCCCATAAGTGAATTTCTTGTTGAGAGTAAAGTATTCCAAAAACTTTTTGCAAGAAATGAGATCGGCGAAATTCGAAACGATCTGCTGCAGTTGTTAAATGGACTGGAAAATGCACTGCAAAGTGTCCCGGCCAAGAAAAAAAATCCAATTATTGAGCAGGTTGAACAGTATATACAAGAACGATATGCTGAAGAATTGTCTCTTCAAATTCTCGCTTCCCGCTTTAACGTGAATAACACTTACCTAGGACGCTTATTCAAGGAAGAAATAGGTGAATACTTTAGTGACTATTTAAATCGCATCAGACTCGATCAGGCCAAAAAACTACTCGAGTCGACACTTATCAAAGTCTCTGAAATCGCTAGGCACATCGGTTATCTCGATTCCAACTACTTCTTCCGTAAATTCAAACTAACTACTGGCCTTTCCCCGACGGAGTACCGTAATTTACATACCAAGTAAAAATTAAGTAGGCCTATGCATATGCGCATAGGCTTTTCAGTGGCTTCGCACAGTGCGGCCTTTCTCATTGATCGTTAAGCAACTTATGCTTCATAGCAAACTCAACCAGCTCGCTCTTCTTGGTGACATTTAGCTTATTCATAAGTCTAGTCTTATGTGTATCCACTGTCTTAATACTCAGATTCAAATGCTGGGCTATCTCTACAAGTGAATATCCTCGGCCTATGAAGCCTAATACTTCTCGTTCACGAGGGCTTAATACTTCATATGAAACTTGTGACTCTGCTTGCTGTACGTTCTTCTTGAGCATAGAAGTTAATAGCGCTTGTGTTTCTTTCGGCCTAAGAAATAGATTACCCTCCATAACTTGATCAATGGCAGTATATAAGTCCTCATCGACAGCTACTTTCGGAATATAGCCGGATGCGCCTGATTGCATAACGGAGTTTACATAATCCTCATCCTCGTGCATCGTTAATACAATTACCGTGGCTTCTTTATACTTAGCTCTAATTTGCTGCAGTACTTGGATTCCATCCAATCGCGGCAAGCTAATATCCAGGATCAGTACATGTGGTTTAAGCTCATCATACAGCCGAAGGGCTTCAAATCCATCAGCGGCCTCTCCCACTACTTTGTAATTTGAACGTTTTTGAAGGAGCAGCTTGAGACCGGCTCTTAGTAAAGCGTGGTCATCAACAAGCATAATTTCAACCGTTTGTTCCACAGTTGCACCACCTTCCTTCTCTAATATTGTGGTAAGGAAACGCTTAGCTCTGTCCCGCCTTCACTTATCGATTCCAGATGAAATGATCCCCCTAGCAATACTGCCCGCTCCCTCATCCCATAAATACCGATTCGATCTTGTTGACGCGCCTTTTCAAAGTCCTGCAATTGGATGCCATGCCCATTATCTCGAACCATTAATTGAATATGCTGATTCTGCAGTGTAAGCGTAATCTGAATCTTGGACGCTGAGGTGTGCTTTACAACATTGGTCATGCTCTCTTGAACGATGCGATACAAGGCTACTGCCTTATGACTATCCATTGTACATTCATTACTAGGCAGCGTAAGGACAACCTCAAGACCATACTTATCTTCGAAGTTATGTACGTACTTCCGAATTGCAGGTATTAAGCCCATATCATCTAGGATTGGCGGTCTTAACTCTACTGCTAAATCTCTAATTTCCCGTAAAATACTCGCTGTTACCTCTCGGCATGATGTAAGCAGTGTATGCTGTTCATCGTCTTTCGCTTCATTAGCCATAACGCGCATCGTAACCATCAATGAAGTAAGCGCTTGACTGGTTTCATCATGCAGCTCACGTGAGATTCGTCTGCGTTCATCCTCTTGGGCAGATAGCAACTTGGAGATGAGCATATCACGGATTCCATCCTTCTCTAGCAGTTCATTAAGCAGCTTCTCAACCTCTGTGTTAGAGCTAATTAAACTATCCGTCATTTCATTAAACGCTCGTGCTAGCTTTCCGACCTCATCGTTGCTCGTCTCATTCACTCTTAAAGACAGATTTCCTTCTGATATCCCAGTAGCTACCTTTACCAGATTGTTAATGGATCTAGTGATAAAGTGCGTTACATAATAGACAATACCAGCAGCAGCAATACATACAAGTATAGTTGCAATGATTAACTCGCCAATCTCACCTAATATCATCGCCTGAGCCCGGCTTTCTGCCATGCCCACACGTACGTAACCTACATCCCCGTCTTCAATGGGACTAAGGATATCTTGTATATTACCCTCATTGGAGGTTAATGCAGCTACTTGATCCTTGTTGGTACCATTCGGGAGATGCGTATTAATGATTCCACTAGGCAAATCCCCTGAGAATGAATGCCCTACAAGTGTTTGATTGCTATTAAACACCAATATGTATCGAATATCCTCATTTACTTGTTGTGCTTGTTCTATCAATATATAGGTTGCATAGTAATCATCGGTCAGAATGTAGTCGGAAGACGAGGTCGCAATATGATTCGCAATGCTCAAACCTCGCTTTTTCAACTCTTCCCCCGTCATTTTCGTTAATGAATCCCAGATTATAAATCCTAATACTAAAGCTAGAAAGAGCAAGGCGACGAGGACAGCCCCGAATATCTTCTTGTTGATGTTTAATCGACTCATCCCGGCCATTAGTAACTTCCTCTATTCGAATTCGTTTTGTCAACCCTGTCGAATAATTTGAAATCTACTGGAACATAGCGGTCAATAGACAAACCTTTTAGTGCCTCTTGCATATCTTGTTGTTCGTGCATCGATAAGAAGATCTCTTTCACTCGCTCCTTATCCGCATCTGGCATATCGCTGTTCACGACTACGGGGCCGGTTCCGAGTCTTGGGGACTCCGCGATGACCTGAAGTGTTTTTGCTAATTCTGGATTAGACTGCTCCATGTTTTTAATAACTAAGCTATTAACGGATGCAGCATCCACGACCTTGTCCAATAACGCTTGAAGAGCACTATCATGATTGTAGGTATACACATATCTGTTAAAGAACGTTTCTGGCGTTTCGTTAAACTCAGCAAGTAGATGGTCTATAAATATAAACCCCGAATAGCTAATAGGATCGGTAAAAGCGATACTCCGCCCTTTTAGTTCACTAATATCCTTAATGTTGCTCTTACGATTGACAACGAGATACCCCTGGTAATAAGGAAGTCCCTTTCGCTCTTGCATTGCAATCGCTTCTAAACCCGCTACATTGCGGTATGTAATATATGCCCCAGAAGAGAGCAGTGCGATATCTGCCCCTCCGTTAATCATCAACATACTGATCTCACTGTAGCTTTTACGCTGAATCATAATAACAGGCCGGTTCAGTTGTTCGCCTATATAATTCGTAAGCGTTTTATAATGCTTAATTGTATCAGCGGGGTTAAGCACACTTGAGAAGGCTACCCGAATAGGTGCTTGCTGTGCATCCGGCAATTCAATCGGTGACATTGGTTCCGTCTTGGTGAAGTTAATATCGTACTCTATATGACTACTCTGACACCCAGATACAAGCAGTACGACCAAAAAGATGAGTACTAGCTTGTACATCTTTTTCATAAGAGTTTGAACCTCCATTCTCTTATTCTCCGTTTCAATTACCCGAGTATATCATAAAAACTATGCTATTTCCCTATTAAACAGCACATCAAAGGTGTAGGATTTATTCCTACATCAACTACTAAAAACTCCTAATAAAAAATCAGAATTACGCTGATAGTGAGCAAAACTATTATACGTGATAATAGACGAGGTGAGCAGATTCATTATGAAAGCGTTTAAAATTATGGAAATACTGACGCCATATTCGAAACCGTTTCCTCATTGTCTGAATCACACATTACAAGATCGAGGTGAAGAGTATGTTAGCATTTTTAAGACCCAAGGTCGCAAAGACTCAGGTGCCGCAAGAAGACATCATGAAAGTGTACAAGCAGTTCAGTATGCGGTCACTGTTGGGCGTATTCTTTGGTTACATGGCTTACTATATCGTGCGTAGTAACTTTAGCTTATCTACGCCATACCTGAGAGAAGAGCTAGGACTTAGTGTGGGCCAAGTTGGTTTGTTAACAACCTGTATGCTCGTTGCATACGGAATAAGCAAAGGATTTATGAGTAGTCTTTCCGATAAGGCGAGTCCGAAGCGATTTATGGCTTTTGGCTTGATCCTTTGTAGCTTAGTCAATGTGATGATGGGCTTTAGTTCTTCTTTCTGGATATTCGCTGGTCTCGTCATCATTCTCGGATTGTGTCAAGGTATGGGTGTAGGACCAGCCTTCATCACCATTGCTAACTGGTTCCCAAAGAAGCGCAAAGGTACGATAACTGCGATATGGAATACCTCACATAACCTTGGCGGCGGCATTGTTGCACCGATCGTTGGTGCGTCTATCGCTGTCGTTGGACGCGACAATTGGCAGGTGGCTACCTATCAGATTCCTGCGGCAATCGCACTCGTGTTTGCTATCGTGATCTTAGTATTAACGAAAGGCTCTCCTAAAAACGAAGGGCTGCCTCCCGTTACTGAAATCTTCAAAGATGCTAATGATCCTACATATAAACTAAGTGCTAATGAAAAAGCGCCAGAAGAATTAAACTCTCTTCAAATATTCGTGAAGTACGTGCTCAAGAACAAGAATGCCTGGTATGTATCCCTACTAGACACATTCGTATATATGGTTAGATTCGGAGTTATCAGCTTCATGCCGATCTACCTGTTAGAAGTGAAAGGCTTCTCCGAAGATCAAATGCACACTGCTTACTTATTCTTCGAATGGGCGGCCATTCCGTCCACACTATTGGTAGGTTACTTATCTGACAAAGTATTCAAAGGTTTACGTATGCCGCCGGCAGTAATCGCGCTGGTTACTATCTTCGGTTGTCTCTTTGGCTACTGGATAAGCGATTCCTTGCTATGGACAACATTATTCGCTGCAACGATTGGCTGCTTTATCTACGTTCCGCAATTCCTTGCTTCTGTACAAACGATGGAAGTTGTTCCGCCATTCGCAGTTGGTTCGGCGGTTGGTTTGAGAGGCTTCATGAGTTACGTATTGGGGGCTACAACAGGAACAACCGTATTCGGTTACATGGTTGACAGTTTCGGTTGGCATGCTGGATTCTATTTGCTCTTTGGAGCGACAGTGTTCGCTATCGTATTCTGCTTCTTAACACACTTTGGTGTTAAAGATATGGAGCGTATGAAGTTAGCACGAATACAAGAAGCATCATAATGTAAGTACACGAATGTAAGAAAGCAACTCCCTCTGCCTAGTCAATTGTTTCCCGCAAGATGCACACTTTGTAAGAAGTGACTGTCTTGCGGGTCTTTTTATTAGGCATGTTACCGTAGTTGATAAGTCTTCAAATAATAAAAGTCTTACCTGCGATCAACCCTACTTGCTGTATTTCATTACTTTTGAGAGTTCTGTGAAAATAACTCCTAATGCATAGGCTCCTGCATCTGGATAACCAATACTTCGCTCACCCACCGTACCGGCTCTTCCCATGCGAGCTACAATTGCCTTGGTTTGTTCTGCGCCATGTACAGCAGCCTCTGCCGCCTGGATAGATGCCGTCTTGATATCCTCGCCATGTCGCGCACTCTGTTCCCAAGCTACAGCATAAGGAGCAAGAGCATCAATCAATGTTTTATCTCCTACAACCGCCCCTCTACCAAACGATCTTTCTCCGGTATCTTGAATCCCTTTGACAACAGCTGTCATCATACCAGCGACCTCATCAATGGATAGCGCATGCTTATTCCCAACGTATTTACTAGCTGCACGGAACGCAGATCCCCAAATTGGACCCGATGCTCCGCCGCAATGCTCCATAATAATTAAAGAGCAAGCATCCAGAAAACTTCCAATATCCGTTGTACTATGCGATAAAATGTCCTTCCACTCCGCCTTTAATTGCTTGAATCCCTTGGCAACACTCATTCCAAAGTCACCGTCTCCTGCATGGGCATCCAACTCGCAGAATGGCACCTCATTCTCAATGATGATTTCACTTATTTGATCGATCAGATATACGATATTTTGAAAGGATAGCTGGTTATGTTCAATGATTGCACCCGTTGGATCTGTCTCATTCTTGTAGGATACGAGCTTATCCACCTCTTGAGTGTGCACGACTTCCGTAAAGTTCACTGGTTCAAAAGGCTCCTGTATGAATAGAGCCGGCGTATTGCATGGTTCCGACAACAACTTCTTAAGCTTAGGGTCCAGCCTCATGATGGTAACCGATGCTCCAGCCATATCGATACTAGTCATGTAATTTCCCACAAACCCTACGTATACTTTTTTATTCTTCGCCACTAATTCACGAGTAACGGAGTTATTCAGTAAGTACAACTCTTGTAGTGGCGTGCCGCCAAACCCATTGATCAACATAGCCACTTCTTGCTCTATGTCATTATCCATCTGCAAGTTATTCAATAAGGCCGTCACCATCCGATGGGCTAATTCATCCGCTGATATTGCAGTCTCTCTCCGGATGCCAGGTTCGCCATGAATGCCAACACCATACTCCATTTCATGATCTCCAATGTGAAACGTAGGTGAACCCTTTGCAGGAACGGTGCAAGAAGTAAAAGCAAATCCAATACTTCGAATGTTATCGATGGCATGTTGAGCCGCTTCTTTTACTTCACGCAAGGACAATCCTGCTTCTGCAGCGGCTCCCGCAATTTTATGAACGAGAACCGTACCCGCTACTCCCCTTCTTCCCACGGTGTAGAGACTATCCTCCACTGCAATATCGTCATCGACTTTTACAAAGTCCACTTGAATGCCATCTTCACTCGCAAGATGAGCCGCATTTTTGAAATTCATGATATCGCCGCTGTAATTTTTTATAATTAACAACGTTCCTTTGTTACTTTCGGAGTTACGGATCGCTTGATAGACCTGAATTTGGGACGGGGAAGCAAAAACATCGCCACATACTGCTACGTCCAGCATCCCCTTCCCAACAAATCCAGCATGCGCGGGCTCGTGTCCGCTTCCACCACCGCTGATTAGCGTTACTTTTTCCTTATTGATTTCTTTTTTGGTTATGATTTTATATTTGCTGTTAAATGCTAAGCTCGGATGTGCCAGGACTAAACCGTTACACATTTCTCGAACAAGTGTTTCAGGTTTATTGATTATTTTTTTCATCTTATGCCTCCTTGCTCATTTTAAATTCGCGCCCGATTTGATCTGCGACCATAATCGCTGCTGCTACCGCTTCCTCCGTTATCGGGAATGGCATCGAATGAATGGATTCTTCCGCAATGCAAGCCTTTTGAGCAACACTCATCATTTCTTCATGTGAAATGTGTTCCACGCCTATGTCAGCCAAACAAATGGGAAGACCGACCGATGCGCAGAACGTCAACACTTCCTGGATTTCGTCTTTGTCCGCATTTTCAAGTACCAATTGAGCGATGGTACTAAAGGCTACTTTTTCCCCATGATAATAATGATGCGTTCCTTCAAGTGAAGTTAATCCATTATGAATGGCATGGGCTGCCGCTAAGCCCCCGCTTTCAAACCCTAGGCCCGACAGCAAAATATTAGTTTCAATAATATTCTCAAGTGCAGGCGTGACGACATTCCGATCACAAGATAATTTAGCTTTCACACCATCTTCCAATAACGTTTCATAGCATAATTTCGCTAGTGCCAATGCCGTCTTGGTTCCTTTTGCCTCACCACATACACCTTCATGAACACCGCATGGCAAGCCAGCATTAACGTTGGAATATGATTTCGAGGTTGCTCTCGCTTCAAAATATGTGGAAAGCGCATCGCCCATACCGGATACAAGAAATCTTGTAGGGGCGTTCGCAATCACTGTTGTATCAATCATCACCACGCTAGGACTTTGTTTGAAATAAGCATAGTCGTCAAATGCCCCTTCAGGTGTATATAGCACGGCTGAATGACTTGTCGGCGCATCAGTAGCGGCAATCGTTGGAACTATAATTAAGGCTTCTCCTTCAGCTACACATTTCGCGGTATCAATCGCTTTGCCGCCGCCTAATCCAATTGTGCAGGAGCAGTTATATTCTTTGGCTAATGCTTGTAATCGAGCCACTTCTTGTCTAGAACACTCTCCTTGGAAACCGCTTTCAATGAGTTTAATATTAAATTTATTTTTTGTAGCCTCCAGCTTCTCTTTCACTCGCGACACATCATCAGGATGAGCAATTAATAAAGCTGAATCTCCAAATGTTTTTACAAAATAACCTAAGTTAAGTAGTTCATCCTCACCTTGGACATATTTCGTTGGACAAATAAATGCTTTTCTCATAACATATTCCTCCCTTTTGAATATAACTCTATTATAAGCAGACGCTGGACGATAATCATGAAAGGATAATCTCTATTTAAAGCGTTTTCATATCGTATTTTTTTGTCATCATGCTAAGAAATTGTATTATCTTGTCCTTTTGGGTGACGAATCTAGTATAATAAAGGCAAGATATGAATCAAATACAATAACATTCAAACGGAGAATATACAATAATGGTAAAATCACGGTTTGATTTAGAGCATATTATTGATTTGGAAAAATGGCATAGGCTACAAGACTCTCTCTCGCTCGTGACCAAAATGGCAATTATTACAGTGGACTACAAAGGGGTTCCTGTGACCAAGCATAGTTATTGCCAATCCTTTTGTCAGGGAGTAAGGCAAGATTCCTACCTCTCTCAATATTGTCAAAAATGTGATTCACGCGGCGGATTAGAAGCCGTCCGGTTAAATAAACCTTATATCTATTTATGCCATTTCAATATTCTTGATATCGCGATCCCAATCATTATCGATAATCAATATATCGGAGCGATCATGGCTGGACAAATTAAGCTGCGCGATACAGATGTGCCGCTACTTGAACAAATCGTGTCTCGGCCATCCAATGCGGAAACGAACAGCAAATTCAAAGCCCTTAAAGATGACTATCAATCGTTGCCCGTCTTATCCTATGAAGAAGTGACAACTATTGCTGATATGTTATTTCACTTATGTACCTACATCGTAGAAGAAGCAATTCACAAAAACGCAACGATGGATATGTACAAAAAGGCTCTATCTCTTAATATGGATCATCTATCGCACGATACCATGAGTGCATCGGATCGTACGTATCGGAATATCCAAGCAATTCAACACGAACTATCAAGTGCGCTAATTGAGACAAAAGTGAAAAAGTCTGTATCTCATGCATTTTTTTCTTCAAATCCAGTGCTGCAACCCGCATTCGATTATATCTATGCCCATAAGAATGAAAACTTCACATTACAAGAGATGGCACAACGATGTTATATTAGTTCCAGCTATTTTAGCCGCATATTTACGAAGGAAACGGGAGAGAATTTCTCCGTCTTTATTGCCCGGCTCAAAGTTGAATGGGCCAAGCAGCTCTTGGAGACAACGGACCTAGCCATGAATCAGATAAGTGATGATCTGGGATTCTGTGATGCAGGTTATTTTATTAAAACGTTCAAAAAATTCGAAAATCTAACACCAAACGTATACCGAAATGTTTATAAGAGCAATTCCATCGGATAGCTTTTCTTCTCGACACGCAAGCCCCTCTTTAGGGGCTATTTTCCATGGGCGGATGCATCGGCGGATGAGATCAATTCATAATAAGTATTCTTCAAGTTTAACATAGTCGAAACTCCCACTTCCAACCAAA
Source organism: Paenibacillus sp. P5_B5 (assembly GCF_056400365.1). Classification (NCBI taxonomy): domain Bacteria; kingdom Bacillati; phylum Bacillota; class Bacilli; order Caryophanales; family Paenibacillaceae; genus Paenibacillus; species Paenibacillus sp. P5_B5. The sequence continues at coordinate 25,889 of NZ_JBFULK010000010.1, read as the reverse complement.
ATATCCCTTATATATCAAGGGATATCAGAGTTATTATTTCCTCATAGCTGCTAGAAATGAGGTTATTTAATCTCTATATATTGTTACCGCTACGCCTTATAAAACTCATGATACAGCTTGATGTGACAGTATTCGATTGCTTAACATGGTTCTTTATTTTTTCTGTGAAAATTTAAAAGCTTGCTTGATCATATTTCGTCTTTGAAGTAAGCGGCAACCAGCCTACACCAGTATTTAGACCCTTAGCGAGCCACGGAACCCTCTAGCGGCATAATAGGATTCTGCTCCATTGTGGTACATAAATACAGTGTCGTAGCGACGATCGCAAAAGATGGCCCCGCCGAGTTTTCTAATACTAGCGGGTGTTTTCACCCAGTTCGAAGTTTTCAAATCGAAGTTTCCGAGTTTCTGCAGCTCCCGGTATTGTTCTTCTGTTAAAAGCTCAATACCCATGGCAGCTGCCATTTCTATCGCATTATTTTGTGGCTTATGTTCTTTCCGTGACTCCAGTGCTTCACGGTCGTAACAAACACTTCTGCGACCCTTAGGACTTTCCACTGAGCAATCGCAAAAAATGTAATCGTCCGTCTTATTGTCATGATCAACGACATCCGGTTCGCCGCCAGTTCTCTCCATTTCATGGAGCGACCATAATTTTTCTGTTTGAGCTTCGAGCCTTGCTTGTACATTAGCCCATTCAAGACCTTGATGGCGGTTCATGTTTTTCTCAAAACGTGCTTTCAATATTTTGAGTAGTCCTTCATGTTGTTCCGGAGATAACTCCTTTTTACTGCTGATGGGACTCGTTGTCATATTAATTTCTCCCTTCAAATATGCTACTCCATAGTGAGCGACACACATCACCCCACATGTGTCGTATGCTAAAACATAGGCTATTTGTTTCCCATCTTCATCCTAACACAAGTAGTTTTGCAGTGCTCCGCCTACTATATAACAAAGGATGGATTTAGATTATTTAACAATTAACAACTTGGGATTTTGTACAATATGCTTGAACGCCTTCTGAAACTTCCCGGCCACATTACCGTCAATTAAACGATGGTCAACGGTCAAGCTGTAGCCCATCACGTTGCCGATAGCAATTTCACCGTTACGCACTACAGGCTTTTGCTGGATTGCGCCTACGCCAAGTATCCCTACTTCCGGCGGGTTAATGATAGGAGTGCCCCAAACGCTACCAAAACTACCGAAATTCGTTATGGTAAAAGTTCCTCCAGACATTTCATCAGGCAATAGTGACTTATTTTTGGCTTTACTGATCAGGTTATCTAAACGAAGATGGATTTCTCCCAATGAAAGTTTATCAGCATTATAAATCACCGGTACAACCAGTCCGTCATCGAGTGCAACCGCCACGCCAATGTTGACGTTATCCCAATAGACGATTTGTTCATCTTCAATACTAGCGTTCAGGATCGGTAATTCTTTGAGTATTATTGCTACGATTTTAATCATTAGCGATGTATAGGAAATCGTATAGCCAATTTCTTCACTAAGTTCCTTTAGCTCATTTCTAAATTCAACCAGCGCCGTTACCTCAATTTCACTAATATCCGTCATTTGTGCCGTTCGTTGCAAGCTCTCATACATTTTCCTTGCAATCACTTTTCTCATTCCGCTTAGTGGCTTTGTTTCTTTCACTACCTTCGATACTGACAAGTTTCTGATTTCTACCTCTTTATTTTCAGATTCTTTAAGATCCGTTTGCTTTACTTCTTCCAACAATAACATAACATCCTTCTTTATTATCGCCCCATCAGGCCCGCTACCCTTCAGTAGAGAGACGTCCACCCCTGTGTCTTTAGCTATTCTGCGAGCTAGTGGAGAGACCTTTTGGGAGACATGACTGACTGTAGAGGACATATTTTGAGTCTCCACATTTTCACTGGGAACATCATTTTGGGAGACCATCCCCCGATACTCTTCTTTATCCTCCGTGATCATCGCCAGCAACTCTCCAATTTTATACTCTTTCCCAGCTTCGCCAATAATGTGCAAATAACCAGTGGTAGCAGCCTCTACCTCGAAAGTAACTTTTTCCGTTTCAATCACGAGCAGGACTTCTCCCTCCTCTACCCACTCTCCCTCCTTCCTTACCCAATGATCGATTCTTGCGCTTTCCATTTCCACTCCTAATTTGGGAATGGTGACTGTAACTGCCATACTAACACCGCCCTAAAAAATCTCTTGTCTAGCATCGAGACACAAGCATCTCTTTTACACCCGCTATAATTTTTTCTGCTGTCGGATACAAAAAGTCTTCAACAGTCCCCACAGGAATAGGGGTAAAAGCTCCGGCGATTCTCTTAATCGGTGCATCCAGATCGTAAATGGCCTCTTCACTGATGACAGCCGCTATTTCTGAACCAAATCCACTGTTTTTAGGGGCTTCATAGACAACAACCACTCTATTTGTTTTTTCTACCGATTTCAGGATTGTATCTTTATCTAAGGGCAGAAGCGTCCTCGGATCGATCACCTCGGCGTCAATTCCTTCTTCCGCAAGAGCTTCCGCTGCTGTAAGTGCAGTATGAACCATTCTTCCAATCGCCACGATGGTGACGTCTTTGCCTTCGCGTTTAATGTCTGCCTTGCCAAGTGGAACGATGTACTCCTCTTCGGGTACATCACCTTTTAAACTTAACAGCGACTTGTGTTCCAGGAACACGACTGGATTATCATCTCTGATCGATGCTTTGAGCATACCTTTTGCATCATAGGGTGTAGACGGGTATACCACTTTCAAGCCGGGGACGTGAGCAAACCAGCTTTCCAATGTCTGCGAATGGTGTCCCCCAGCTCGAAATCCTCCGCCTGCCAGCGCTCTTATGACAAGTGGGACTTTAATGTTTCCGCCGGATAAATAGTGCGTTTTGGCTGCCTGGTTAACCAATTGCTCCATAGCAATCATGATGAAATCCATAAACATGATATCGATAATCGGCCTGTATCCAACAAGGGCGGCACCTACCGCTGCCCCCATAATTCCTTCTTCACTAATCGGGCAATCCTTCACCCGCCAATCACCATATTTCTCATATAACCCTTTCGTCAAGCCAAATGTACCGCCAGACTCAGCAATATCCTCTCCAAGCAAAAATACCTTATTATCGCGTGCCATTTCTTCGTCCATAGCCTGATTGATTGCCCATCTAAAATTGGTCTTTGGCATTCAAATTCCCCCGTTACGCATATACAAATTTTTGAACATCCTCGGCTGTCGGACTCTCTGAATGGATAGCAAATTCAACCGCTTCGTTCAACTCCTGGGAAACGTCAGCTTCTAGCGCGGTTATCTCCTGCTCCGTTAACACCTGCTGATCCAATACTGTTTGGCGGTAAGTACTCACAGGATCCCGCTTAAGCCACTGCTCCACTTCCTGCTTTGGACGATAAAGCATCGGATCTCCCTCATAATGTCCAGAATAACGGTAGGTTTTTGACTCGATAAGGGTTGGTCCCTCCCCTTTTCGCGCCCGGTCAACGGCTTCACGAAATACTTCATAACACTCAGCAGGATTGTATCCATCGACAATTACGCCTGGAATACCATAGGATGACGCCCGCATAGCAATATCTGTAATTTTCATATGGTTAGCAGCAGCGGTAAACTCTGCATACTGGTTATTCTCACAAAGAAATACAATTGGCAAATTCCAAAGTGCAGCCATGTTCAACGCTTCATGAAATGCTCCGCGATTGCTAGCGCCGTCACCGAAAGCACAAGCAACAATTCGCCCACTGCCTTCCAGTTTACTCGCATAGGCCAATCCGACACCAATCGGAATATTGCTTGCAATGATGCCGCCTGTCCCATAAATACCTGTAGCCACATCCATAATGTGTGCTTCTCCGCCAACACCTTTACAGCAACCTGTTTTTTTGCCCATAATTTCAGCTAAAAGTGATTTTACCGAGAGTCCTTTGCCGAACAGGGAAACCCGTGAACGATGATAAGGAACGAGATAATCGTCTTTTTCCAAACAAAGGGAAAGAGCGGCCCCTGTCCCCTCTTGTCCCTTCCCCAAATGAACCCAACCGGCTAGCTTACCTGCAGCAAATAATTCTCCCAGTTTGTCCTCAAACTGCCTGCCGAGATAGAGAAGGCGGTATAGTGTAATTTTTTGCTCATTGGTTAGCCCCATGATCATGACCTCCGAACATTTTATGATAGAAGTGCTTTTGCAATAATATGCCGTTGAATTTCCGATGTTCCGCCACCGATTTGCATCAATTTAGCATCCCGCATGTATCGTTCGACTGGGAACTCTTTGATGTACCCATACCCGCCAAATATTTGTACAGCTTCGGTCGTTGCTCGCATCGCGATCTCAGATCCAAACAATTTTGCTGCCGCTGCCAACAGGTTAATTTCATTCACCCTTCCTTCATCAGCGAGCGATGCTCCCTTATAAGCTAATAAACGTCCTGCTTCTATCTCCATGAACATATTGGCGATTTTCTCTTGAATCATTTGGAAATCAGCGATTCGTTTTCCAAATTGCTCTCGGACTTTTGCATACGCTAGTGCAGCATCGAGTGCACCTCTTGCAATTCCTACTCCCTGAATCCCCATGATGACCCGTTCACTGTTAAGACCGCTCATCAGGATTTTTAATCCCTGATTTTCTGTCCCCATCAAATTTTCTTTGGGAACATAACAGTCTTCAAAAATTAATTCTCCCGTTGGAGAACCCCGCCATCCCATTTTTTCAAACTTTTTGCCTTTTTTAAATCCGGGTGTGCCATCCTCTATTAAAAATGCACTAATCCCATTTGCGCCTTTTTCTGGTTCAGTTTTTACATAGACTAGCGCTAAGTTTGCCACCGGACCATTGGTAATGAATGTTTTGGCACCATTTAATACATATCCGTCACCTTTTTTCTCTGCCCGCAATTGCATGCTCAGCACATCGGAACCTGCTGCGGGTTCTGTCATTGCCAAGCATCCAATGATGTCCCCGGAGCAAAGTCCAGGAAGGTATTTTTCTTTTTGGGCTTCACTTGCATTTCTAACAATATTATCGATTACTAATAAAGCTTGGTGAACAATCGTGACGGCGGTAGACACACAGACGGCTGAGAGCTCTTCCGTGATGATGCATGTTTCCATAATGCCTAAATCTGTTCCTCCATACTTTTCTGGGGCCGTAATCCCCAAAAGACCTAATTCGGCAGCCTTTTTCCAATTTTCATACGGAAATCTTTCATCTCTGTCAATCTCATAAGCGAGCGGCGCTATCTCTTTCTTAGCAAATTGTTTTACGGTTCTTTGCAGCAACAGTTGCTCTTCTGTCAAATGAAAGTTCATTTTTAGACCTCTCCTAACTTCCCGTAAAATTTGGTTTTCGTTTTTCCAAAAAAGCCTGAATTCCTTCTTTGCTATCGCTCGAACGGCTTAACACATCCAGATGACGTTCTGTATATTCAATTCCCTGCTCTACAGAGAGTTCTATACCAACAGTGACTGAATCTTTTATCGCTTTTACAGCTAAGGGAGCATTCTGAGCAATCCGCTTTGCGAGTGACATACACGTTTCATGTAATTCAGACAGTGGAACCACTTGATCAACAATTCCAGTTTCAAGTGCTTCTTGGGCCGTAAGAGAATCTCCAGTCAGCAAGATCTGAAGCGCCTTGCTTCTGCCAATTAACCTAGGCAAGCGCTGCGTACCGCCTGCACCTGGAAGAATCCCCAATTTCACTTCAGGCAACCCGAGCCTTGCTTCAGAGGATATCATCCGGATGGAGCATGATAACGCCATTTCCATCCCCCCGCCGAACATGTGACCGTTAATAGCTGCAATAAATGGAATGGGTGACTTTTCGATTAAAGTGAAAGTTTTCATAATTTTCTGATTATATTGCAGTTTCTCCTCTTGTGTTAGCGCAAGTAACTCTTTTAAATCCGCTCCAGCTGAAAATGTTTTTTCGGTCCCTGTTAAGATGGCTACTATCACGCTGGGATCCGCGTTGATCCTTTTGATTAGCCAGCTCAATTCTTCGAGCAGGTGCTGACTAAGAACATTTAACTTCTCAGGTCGATCGAGTGTAATCAGGCATATATTCCCGTCTATCTGGTACTTCAACGATTGTAGCTTCATGAACTAGCCTCCATTGTGCCTTGCTAGTAATAATCCTATGTGCATGATATAACCCCCTTGTAACAAATGGTTACGGTTTGATCATCACTTTCACGGCTGCAGGATCACCCGCCATTGTATGGAAAGCTTCTGTGACGTTATCAAGTGAAAAGCGGTGCGTTATTAAAGATTCTGTTTTCACCAGACCTTTGTCCAAGTACTCCAATCCTTTCGGAATAATGGAACCCATGATTCCCACCAAACGAATGTCTTTTTGAATAATTTTACTCGTGTCGATAGTAGATTGTTTTTCAGGAAAACCAACCAAACCTACTGTTCCTTTACTGCGTACAAACTGGAGCGATTGCATTAAGGTAACAGGAGCTCCAGCGGCATCTATCACAATATCGGCCATGCCGCCTTCGCCAAAGTGATGTTTTCCGATGCCTGTATGTTCCTGGATCACCGCCAAAATATTTTCCGTTGTAGCGTCAATGACCACATCAGCTCCCATTACTTTAGCCATCTTCAAGCGAGCCTTTGAGACTTCAGTTACAATCACTTTCGCAACAGGGATCGTTTTCATCACTTGTGCAATCAGGTTACCGATCATCCCTGCCCCAATCACGACAACTTGATCCTCTGGAGTTGGTTTCGTTCGATACATTGCGTAGATCGCAGTGCCTAACGGTTCGGCAGTTGCCGCAACTTCATCAGACAAATGATCCGGTATCTTGAAGATATTCTCGTTCACTTTGGCATTTTCAATTAGAAGGTATTCTGCCATAGCCCCTGGTTTACCATAACCTGAATAAGATTCAAACAATTGCGGGCACAGACGATTTTCGCCACGTTTACACCAATAACAACTGCCGCAAAACGAAACCGTAAATCCCGTAAGACGTTCTCCAACTTGAATTCCGCTTACATCCTTTCCTTTTTCAACGACCTCCCCGCAAAATTCGTGACCCATAATTTGATTGGAGAAAGAAAATAAGCCGGTCTGGTAGGTATGCATGTCTGAGCCGCATATTCCCACAGCACGAATCTTTAAAAGGACATCACCTTGTCCGACCTCTGGAATATCAACCATTTCCAATTGGATTTTTTGGGGACCTTTAAATACGGCAGCTTTCATTTTCACGCTCATCAGACTCCCCTCACTGCTAATACATAGTTAAACCGCCACTGACGGAAAGTGTCTGTCCGGTAACGTAACCCGCCTCATCAGATATGAAATAAGCGACAGCTCCTGCAATGTCTACAGGCTCAGCCAAGCGACGTAACGGAATCGCCTTTTTCAAAGCATCGGCTGTTCTCTGGTTATCCTCACCGATTTCATCGAATAGTGGAGTATTAGTGGGACCCGGGGACACACAATTAATATTGATGTTATGGCGTGCCATTTCACGGGCTAACGCCTTCGTTAGAGCGATGACGCCACCTTTGGTTGCAGAATAGATAGCTTGCCCCCCGGAACCGACCCTCCCTGAGTCTGATGCAATGTTGACCACTTTACCATAACTATTTTCAATCATTATCGGCAGTATTACTTTACAAGTATGGATTGGACCGAGCAGGTTGATCCTGATCTCTCTATCCCATGCCTCAGGTTCAGTTTGCAAAAAAGGATTGATCTTACCCCCTCCAGCATTATTGACCAATACATCAATACGACCGTAATGGGATATGACTGTTTCCACAGCTTGCGCTACTTCTGAAAAATTGGTTACATCGCAGTCTACGGCGATTGCTTCCCCTCCGCTTTCCTTTATCTGTTTCACGGTTTCTATTGCATTATCGATATTCAAGTCAGCAACAACCACATTCATTCCTTTTGTTGACAGTTTTTGGGCAATAGCTCTTCCGATACCTCGTCCTGAACCTGTTACAAAAGCGATTCGATTCTCCGCCATGGTTCAATCCCTCATCCCCAAAAATCTATGCTACATTTATGATTTCGCTTAATTTTGCTTTGCTCTGTCTCTTAACACTCTTCTTAAGATTTTACCCATCATATTTCTAGGTAGCTCATTGATAAACTCAACGATTGTGGGTACTTTGAAAGACGCAATTTTCGTTTTACAAAAATCTATAATCTCTTGTTCCGACACTTTGTCTTTATGCTCATCCTTAATGACCACATACGCTTTGACGGTCTCTCCTCGGTATTCATCCGGCACGCCAATCACCGCAACTTCTCTGACAGAGGGATGCTGGAGAATCGTAGCTTCCACTTCAACTGGTGCAATGTTATAGCCTGAAGCAATGATCAGATCTTTGATGCGATCGACGTAATGCAGAAAATCTTCCTCATCGATAAAGCCCGCATCCCCTGTTCGAAACCAACCGTCTTGTTGGAAGGAGAGCTGAGTTTCTTCCGGTTTATTAAAATAACCTTTAGCTACTTGAAGGCCACGGAATTGAATTTCCCCAACTTCCCCTCTCGGTACAACCTCTCCTTTTTCATTGACAATCTTCATTTCTCCTATGAAAGGCACCCCATCAGATAATGGTTTTTGCTTGTTTTTCAACATACTCCATGTACCCATTGAATTTGTTTCTGTCCCACCCCAGCCGGAAGATAACTTTTGGCCGATCTTTTCTTGCCAAGCTGCCATCAATGTTTCTGTTACCGGCGCTGCCCCCGCACATGATAACGTTAAACTACTTAAGTCATACTGACTAAATTTGGGATGGTCTAACAACGCTTTATAAAATGTTGGTGGTCCAAAAACCGTATTGACCTGGTGCTTCTGAATGGCTTCATACGTATCCTCTATATCAAAAACGGGGCGCAGGACCACCGTACCTCCCCTATAAAGCGTCGGCAGCTGGAATACCATGTAGCCCCCGGTGTGATTCATGGGCAAGAAAGCCAGATTAATTGGTTTTTGGGAACTCGGAAGGATTTGGGAATGGGTGATCGTATTGTGAACGATGTTATAATGGGTTTCCATTGCGCCTTTCGAATTACCGGTAGTCCCTGATGTATAAATAATTTTCACCACATCCTGCTTGGGACTGATTGTCGTATTGGGCTGAGCATGGCTGCGATTTTGTATACCATCCAGAAAATCGATTGTTCCTTCAATTTTTGTCTTTGGATGATCCCAGTATGTTCGTAATGATTTATACACCTTGAAATCCGGTGAGGCAAAATCTTGGATATGAGTCATAATGATATTTTTAATGCCCAGCTGATCTTTTAGTTTCTCAAAATAAGGATAGAAAACATCCAGGATGATGACCGTATTGGCCCCACTGTCATTGATTTGATAGGAAATTTCCTGCTCCTTATACATGACATTAAGTGGGGCAGAAATCGCGCCAATCTTTACTGCAGCAAAAAAGACAATCCAGTGTTGAGGACAGGGCGGGAGCATGGGTGAAATAATGTCCCCTTTCTTAATCCCCATCTCAATCAACAGAGAAGCGAATTGATCAATAAGACGACTAAATTCTCCATATGTTAGTTCATTATCCAGGAACTCGAGAGCCACTTGATCAGGGTGCTGATCCACACTCCCTTTAAATAATTCATACAAAGATATTTCTGGGATATCCGGTATGGGGTCATGCCAGGAAGGATCATAGATAACATAGGAGTCGTTGTTATTGTACTTTTCTCCCTCCTCGAGCCATACTTTCGGGTAATTCAACCGTTTGTAAAAGCTGCTCATCGTTTCCATAACGATCACCTTTTCTTCATATAGATTTCTGCCGACTTCAGCGGACCAATCTGATGATGAAATTTACTTTTATATCCCATGATTCTTCCAACTAGGTTTGCGTTTCTCAACAAAAGCTTCGGCTCCTTCATAATGTTTATCTTCCCGGAGGAACATCGACATCACACCTTCGGTTTCAATAAATGTTTGTTCCTCCAGTGTTCGTCCTATACCTCTTACAACCGTTTCCTTATCGGTACGGATTCCACCTTGGGGTAATTGGCAAATGGAGTGTGCTAATTCCCTTGCTCTTGTCATAACCTGATCTTTCGGTACGACTTCATTAATCAGTCCAATTCGCAACGCTTCTTCAGCATTGATTTTACGACCCGTGATAATAAGCTCCATCGCGCGCGCATAACCTAAAATTAGAGGGAGACGTACACATAAGCCGTCACCTGCAACAATATTCCAGCGTCTTTCGAGTGCACCAAATTCAGCATCCTCTGACGCAATCCGTATATCCCCAAGCAGCATATTTTCCAATCCCGCTGCAACAGCATATCCATTAATGGCAACAATGATCGGTTTAAAGATGTCAAACTTTTTAGTATACCCACAATACCCCTCTAAGTTCCTCACATCTTTTCGAAATTGATCGATTTGAAAAGGGGTTCTTAATGCTGCCGCATCCTTCAAATCCCAACCTGCGGAAAATGCCTTGTCACCAGCACCGGTATAAATCGCAACAAATGCATCATCATCATCTCTAAATCTTTTAAAAGCATGCTGAAGTTCCAAATTGGTTTCATGATCTATGCAGTTGTGTACTTCGGGACGGTTGATGGTAATCGTTACAACATGTTCGTCTTTTTCGTAGATAATTTTATCGTATTCCATAAAAAATTCTCCTTTCGTGACTGAGTACATCGTTTGATCCGACCTCTGGTATATCCACCATTCCTATTGAACTAGCAATTTGCCGCTCCTCCATCGATGAAAATCGTTTGACCAGTAATGTAGCTAGATGCCTCAGAAGCCAGAAACAGAACGGCTCCCGCCAGTTCTTGTGCAGTTCCCGTCCTTCCTAGCGGTGTTCGCATCATCACTTCCCGTAGAAAGTTATCCTTATCCGGAAGTAATTCAGCAACTCCTACATCCATGAAACCGGGGGCAATCGCATTTACATGGATGTTATAGGGCCCCCACTCCATCGCCATTGTTTTGGTCAATCGAATCAAAGCCTCCTTGCTTACCGAATAGGCACCTAAGCCTGCAACGGAAACAGCAGCGGATGAGGAAGAGACATTGATAATTTTTCCGCTCTTTTTCTCCTTCATATGTTTGCTCACCGCTTTGGAACATAGAAAAGGGCCTCGTAGATTGACATTCATCACTTTGTCAAAACCGCTGCTTTTCGTATGCTCAATGGGAGCCAAAAATGGACTGATTCCCGCATTGTTGATTAAAATATCGATCGAACCAAAATGGTTCAAAGTAGTCTCAACCATATCCCGGACACTCTCTTCATTTTCCACATCCAATTGGATGGCCAGACCGGTTCCACCCTGTTGCTCTACCTCGTCCAATACTTTTTTACACGCATCAAGATTACGACTAGCGATGACTACATTCGCACCCGCTTCGGAAAGAGCTTTCACAATTGTGCTGCCAAGCCCTTTACTTCCGCCCGTCACGATCGCCGTTTTCCCTTTTAAACGAAATAGATCAGCTATCATCTGAAACACTCTCCATTTCTATTTTCACTAGAGCCCTTTCATATGAAGAGGTTTTCCCATAGCGAGTAACGCTACTTCCTTCACAATCTCAGATAAAGATGGATGCGGATGTATCACTTCTGCCAGTTCCGTAACAGTTGATTCCAAACGCATCGCTAGGGTCCCCTCAGCTATCAATTCATTAACTCCTTCTCCCACAAACGAAAGGCCGACAATTTCTTGGTACTTGCTTTCGATGATGATTTTGACCATTCCCTCTCCTTTTTCAGACATCATCGCCTTACTATTCGCACTGAAAGGAAAGGTGAAGGTTTGGATCGTATCATATTGTGCTCTAGCCTGTTCTTCGTTAAGACCTACAGAACTTAATTCAGGTTCGGTAAAAATGCAGCGTGGAATTGCGGAATAGCTCATTTTTTTGGGATGACCAGCCGCATTTTCGGCAGCAACAGCACCTTCTTCAAAAGCAACGTGAGCGAGCTGCCAACCGGGTACGATATCTCCTACCGCAAACACACCCGGAACATTCGTCTCCATTTGTTCATTCACAGTGATAAACCCACCTTGAGCGACGACACCCGACTTTTCGAGATGTAAGGACGCCAGATTTGCCGTTCTGCCTGCCGCCACCAGTACTTTGTCCACGATCAGTCGTTTCTTATCGCCAAGTTGATCTAACGCAAGCTCTACCTTGCCATCCGTATGCACAAGGGAAGTAACAGCAGTTTGCGTAAAAAAATGTACGCCCCTTTTTTCCAAAGCTTTTAATAATTGGGCGGCCATCTCCGCATCCTCTAAGGGCAAAATTCTCGGAAGGATTTCGATGACAGAAACTTTCACCCCGAGTTTAGAGAAAATGCTGGCAAACTCCATCCCGACCACACCAGCGCCAACGATCGCTAAGGTCGAAGGGACAGATGTCCAGGACAAGACATGATCACTGGAAACGACGGTTTCACCATCAAAAGGCAAATGCTTTAATTCCCTTGGACGAGTTCCTACAGCTAAAATGATGTTGTCACCTTGTACCTTCATTTCGCCTTCTTGCGTTTTGATTCGAATGAAATGATCAGAATCAAAAGAGCCAATCCCATTGATGAAATGAACCTGATTACTTTTCAACAAGCTGCTGACGCCGCTTTTTAACTTTCCGATCAGCGCTTTCTTTTTCTGCTGGAATACATGCAAATCAATATTTTCAAGGGTCACATTGATACCTAACTGCGGAGCCTGCTTGATCTTGGCTAACAAATCGGTAAAATGCACAAAAAACTTAGTGGGAATACAACCAACATTTAAGCAGGTCCCGCCCAATTCGCCCTTTTCCACTAGCAGAGTTCGAAGTCCTAATTGGCCAGCTCTGATCGCTGCTGCATAACCACCCGGGCCTCCGCCGATTACAATCACATCGTATTTGGCATCAGTCATGGTCTTTCCCTCTGATGACTTTCTCTTTATCTATGCCGTATCTTTCATAAAATCGTTTGTCTGTTTGTTCGGGATCCTTATAAAAGTACCAAGTACAGCACTTATCAGGCGTTGTGGGGGGATCTAGGGGATATACCGGATAACCGCTCCAGCTCATGGGCATTAATTCATTCATGTACGTACAATGCGCGCAATAATAAGGGAGGTCCTTTCTGTTAAAAGACCAAGCGTAAGTTTCTTTTGTTTTACCGTAATTTTCATTTTCCATACGCCATAAGCGTTGTCCACTTCCACATGGGTGAAGCTTAAACGTTAACTTTTCCTCGTCTTCTTCAACCGTGAAAGAACCAAAGTCTGGTCCTGCACCATAGGTACTATGCGCCCGCCAAGTTGCAGCTAAAGCAAGAGCAATTGATTTTCGATCACGCCCTTGAATTTGTAAAAATGGCTCCTTCCATACCTGCGATGTCATTCCTGCTAATGCAATACCTACGTCCTGCTCCCCGCATTCTTCGGAGATCGAGGTCAATAGCAAAGCAATGGACTCAACAAGGAGATCATGATAAATTCCCCATTCATGCTTAGCCATAATGATGGATTCAATGGCTTTTTGTTTATCTCTTGCACGCACATATTCAATAAGCTTTTGCTCTTCTTTTGGGGTTGTCATTTGACTCAGGGTTTCCTTAGACAGCCAAGAAACTGCAAATTCTGCTTCTACGTTCACGCCGATCTTAGCCCAGTTTTCAACAATCACGCGTTCTACTCGCTGCCGATCAGCGTCCATCGTTCCTTTTGCAGGTGTTTTCCACAGTTTATCAAAAGCAGCTTTCCCCGCCTTATCTCTAGATCCAGCCCCTTTTTTTTCCTCGATATACGCGAGAAGCGCCACTGTGGAATCAATCATCAACACTCTTAAAAATCCCCATTCCGCCTTTAACTGTTTACAAAGTTTAGCTGCTGACTCGTAATCATCTTGCTCTAGCATGACTGCTACTTTGTCCAGCGTTGGAACGGTCATTTCATGTCTTTCCTGATTCGTAAACCACACTTCATTCTCCATGATTCCCCCTCCTTACCTCATTCGGGCGAGTGTTAAAGGGTTTAAGCTTGCCCCACCATCGACGGGTATACATGCACCGTTTATAAATGAAGCTTCGTCAGATGCCAAAAAGGAAACAAGGCTGGCAATTTCCTCCGGTAAGCCTAATCTTTTAGCTGGCGTTAACCTGAGTACACCTTCCTTGATCATTTCCGGCATCTTGTTTACATTTTCAGTATGGATCAAGCCGGGTAAAATGGCGTTACTCGTAATGCCAAATTCTCCATATTCAAGTGCCACATTTTTCGTCAGACCGATAATACCTGCTTTACTTGCTGCATAACCCGGCTGCCGATCCAAACCTCCTAACGCAGCGATTGAAGACATATTAATGACCCGTCCGAAGCCTTGTTCCTTCATTTTCACTAATGCAAACTTCGTGCAATAAAAGGTACCATTTAAATTAACGTTTATTTCCTGCTGCCATTTTTCCACGTCCATCTTCGCCGTAGCGGAAATGTTATTGACAATACTGGCATTATTCACAAGAATATCGATACTGTTGTATTTTGAGACAATACGATTAAAACTAGATTCCACTGCACCAGGATTGGAGATGTCAACCATTTCATAATCGCCACCGCAATCCTCCATCATTTGAATGATCGTATCTGACAGATCTAGCCCAAGCACGAAATGACCATCCGCGAAAAGTCTATGCACGATTGCTTTGCCGATCCCGCCTGAAGCGCCAGTCACAACTGCGACTCTCTTATTAGTTAACAATTGACTCACCTCTGTTATTGAGAACTATTCTTTACTGCTCAGTTGATCTTTGATCGCTTTTTTAAGAATTTTCCCACTGGGTGATGTTGGAAGTTTATCCCAAAAAATAATATCCTTTGGCACTTTAAAGCCTGCTAGACGTTCCTTGCAATAGGAAATGATTTCTTCTTTTGTAGCCGCCTGATCTTTAACTAATACAATATTGGCAGTAACCGCTTCAATCCAAAGAGGATGCGGCATACCCAAAACAGCAGCAATGGCAATCTTCGGATGACTTTGCAAAACGGATTCAACTTCTAAGGAGGAGACATTTTCTCCACCTGTTTTAATCATATCCTTTGCTCGATCTACGAAGAAAAACTGTCCTTTTTCATTCCGATATCCGAGATCACCAGTATGCAGCCAGCCTCCTCGCAGGGTTTGTGCCGTTAATTCCTCATTCTCCCAATATCCTTTCATCACAATAGCCCCGCGGATGACTAGCTCCCCAACTTCTCCATCTTCTGCTTCCTCACCATGTTCGTTTAAAATTTTTACAGTTACGCCTGTATCGGGAATCCCGATTGAACTCGTATTCTCCTCAAAATCTTCCGGAATGGAAGTTGTACCAACGGGCGTGCTCTCTGTTTGTCCCCAATAATTTCTCCATTTGAGGTCAGGTTTAATGGTTTTCCACTTATCAAGTACAGGTTTCGGCAGAGTAGAACCAAAAGACACACACTTTTGCAAGGAAGAGAGGGAATACGAATTGAAGTTAGGTACCGTTGGCAATACATAATAGAGCGTTGGAGGATACGTCCACATCGTCACTTTATGATCCTGTGTTTTTGTCAAAATGTTGATGGGGTCTGGTGCATATTCAAGAAAAGTCTTCGCACCAATCGCAAGGGAGGCCATTAGAATGGTGGTACCTGCGACATGGAATAAAGGGAGATCAATTAGTATGACATCGTCTCGATTCAAAGTAACATCGCTGACAAAATGAAAAATACTCATGTAGTAATTTAAATGTGAGGTCATAACACCCTTGGGGCTTCCTTCAGTTCCAGTCGTATAGATCAGCGTGGCTGTGTCATCTGATTCAATGTAAACCTCTACCTCTGTATCTGGATAGCTGTCGGAAAAAAAACTGCGAACATCGATCCAGCCTTCTGGAATATGGAAAGGATCATGGAGTGAAAAAACACCGTAATTTTCAATGGCGTGTAGTGTATCTTTGACGAGCATGACTTCGGGGACTAAGGAGTCTTCTAAGAAAAAAAGCTTGGGCTTTGCGTTATTGATTATGTAGTTGATCTCATGCGATTTTAAACTGAAGTTGATGGGGACGGGAATGGCGCCGATTTTAGCTAAACCTAAGCGGCAATATAAATAGTCGAGGCAGTTATGAGTCATTAATGCCACACGATCACCACGTTCGACTCCTAGTTGTAAAAAGGCGTGGGCAGCTTGACAGCTTTTTGAGTTCAACTCTTGATAGGAAACAAGGATGTCTTGATAAACGACAGCAGTTCGTGTACCAAAGCGTAAGGCAGAACGAGTCAATAAATCTCCAATTGTAGTACGGCGTAATAGATTTTCCTGCAAGCTATGCATCAGAATCCCTCCATACTTTAACTCATATTTGGTTTTAATTCCTTGTTCCCCTGACTGTAATCTTGAAATGGCTCATCTCTCATTTTAACGGCTGCTTGCACCCCTAAAGTGTTTGCTACATTTACAAATTCCTTTCCTTCAGGCGTGTTTCGCATGATCCCATCGAGGATCGGACCGAGATATTGCGTGTTTTGGAGCCCCATTTGTTCAAATACTTGATTCACGATTAGCTTCATAGCGGCTAACTGAGAAGTAGGAATGTTGGCCATTCGATCTGCCCAGTACATCACCTTTTCATCCAGTTGCTCGGCCGGGTAGGAATAATTAATTAATCCAATATCCGCAGCTTCTTTTCCACTAACCGAATCGCCTGTAAGCGCAAACATTTTTGCTTTTGTTAAACCGAGTCGATAGATCCACATCCCCGTTAAATGACATCCCCAAACACGCGCATAAGGGGTACCAAATCGGGCATCATCTGACGCGATCACAACATCAGCTAGAAGGGCCATCTCGGAGCCACCGCCCACACACCAGCCATGAATTTTAGCAATAACGGGCTTACTGCTTCTCCAAATCGACATAAATTTAGGAATGATGCCATAGAACGGATTCGTGGCAACCATAAAATCCTTTCCTGCATCCCACTCCTCTTCGGCGCTTTTCAACCCCCATTCATTGAAATGGTCTAGATTTTCCGAGAAGTCAAACCCGGCGCAAAAAGACTTGCCCGCTCCCTGAAGAATGATGACACGGACGTCTTCATCGTGATTGGCTAAACTAATCGCTCTCTCAATCTCCTCCGGCATCGGCGGACGAATCGTGTTAAACTTCTCTGGACGATTAAGCGTAATTGTTGCAATCTTACCAGCCGTTTCATACGTAATCATTTTAAACATTCCACAGCCCTCCAATGTCATTGTGAATCATATCGACTGAACGTTCAGTAGATAAATCGTACACCTACATAAAAAGGTTGTCAATCCATTTTATTGAAAAATAAAAAAATAATCACCTGCTAGTCAGGGATTATTTTATGGACTTGCGAACGACTTCCATAATCGTCTGTTTATTCTTCTCTTTCATAGATTCATAGTCTTGCTTACCCATCAATTGTCTAATGGTTGGTAGAGCAATCAGCATATAAGAGACAGAGCCAAAAATCTGGAAAAAAAATAAAGTCGGGTCGATGGATGGCATGCTGCCTTTTTCCTTTAATCGTGCTAACGGCTTCTTCATCATTTCGATGACTTCGGATAAATACATATGCCGCTCTCCACTCATTCTCTCCGAATTCTCCATGATCTCTCTCATGAGGATTTGATTATATTCTGCGTTACTATGAATCCAGTCGATCAATCGTTCCACCATGATCTCGACTTGTTTTTCATCGTCACCTAATTCTTCAGTTAGGTCTTCTGTCATGGTCTGAATGCTGGTAGCAATACGCTTTAGCACTTCTTTGTACAACGCTTCTTTGGAAGGGAAGTGATATAGAAGCGTTGAGTTTGCAACTCCTACGGCACTTCCAATTTCTCTAACAGAGACCCCTGATAGTCCTTTTTGGGAAAATAATTGCTCAGCTGTTAGCAATAAACGTTCTTTCGTTGAATCTATGGAATCTAAGGATTTATGGGGCTTGGTATCGGATTTTGTCATCGTTCTCTCCAGTCTATTTATATTCGAGGTTACAAACACTTAATAGGACTGCGTTTTATGTATTCGTATTATAATCTATTTTAGTAAATTTAGACAATTGTTAAAGTGACACCCTTAAATTAATAGAATATATGAGACTATCACATTCTACTAATTGGAAGAAGGAGACTCAACTCAATCCATCTTTGATATGTTCTTGGCTTCGGACATTCTTCTAGTGGTATTCCTTTTCTATTGTCAATAGAATAACCAAATCGATCGACATTGGGCACGTTGCATACCAAAAAGTCGATACCGAAGTATCGACTTTTGAGGAAAAATGGTCTAAAACCCTTTACCCTGTATAACCATACTTGCTATCTACCGCTTCGCCTTATAAAACTCATGATACAGCTTCATTAAAGCACGTTTCTCAATCCGGGAGACATAGCTCCGGCTGATGCCAAGCTCCTTGGCGATCTCCCTCTGCGTTCGTTCGTCTCCTCCAAATTCCAAGCCAAAGCGGCCTTTGATCACTTCTTGCTCACGCTCATCCAATATATCGAGATTGCGATAAATTTTGCTTTTTTCAATTTTAAGCTGAACCTTATCGACGACATCATCTGCTTCCGTGCCGAGGATATCTATTAATGTAATTTCGTTCCCCTCTTTGTCCGTTCCAATGGGGTCATGAAGTGAAACGTCTTTGCGGGTTTTCTTCAGGGAGCGAAGGTGCATAAGTATTTCGTTCTCAATACAACGTGCCGCTAACGTCGCCAACTTAGTCCCTTTGTTGGGTTGAAAGCTTTCAATCGCTTTGATCAGCCCAATGGTTCCGATGGAGATGAGGTCTTCTAAGACCTCACCCGTATTGTCGAATTTTTTGAGGTTGTGGACACAACCTGATGTCACTTTACAAATTTGAGTGGCTAAAAAATTTATTCTGACCACATCGCTGGAAGCAAAGAGGTCAGGGGTTCGATCCCCCTTGGCTCCATCATAAAGAAAAGCCAAAACCTTTGATAAATCAAGAGTTTTAGCTTTTTTTGTTTAAGTATATAACTTACACCCGCGTACCAAATTTTTAACTTTGAGGACGAATTGGGGACAAGCAAATCCTCATCCTTTTAAAAACTATTAGCGCCACACAACAATATTCCCATATCCATCACTTGCAGCAATTACTCTTGCATCTAATGACACAGCGACTTTAGTAAACGGAATATCTTCATCTTCAACTGACAGTGTTTTTATCTTATTTCCAGCTTGAATACTGTAGAAAAATAAATCTCCATTTGCATAGACAAGAGTATCATTTCCTGCCAACCAAGTTGAGTAATGATCATTGTGATCACTCCAGTTTACACTGAATCCTTTTTGTTCTTTGCAAATCGTCTTTTCTTTCTTTTTATCATCAATATTCCAGACTGTAAAAGAAGTATCATCTTCTGTTATCAAAAATTCCTCATTCGGAGTAAAAGACATCGGTTTCTCCCCATCTCCTAACTGAGAAATTTTATGATTTTTGTTATTTTTTCTATCAAAAACAAACAAATGATTCTCACTTCTTCTTTCATTAAAAGCGATGAATTTTGCTCCTTTACTCAATATCAAATGATTTGGATAATAAACTTCAATTTGCTTAATTTTATTTAAAGAAGAAATTTGATAAATATTACACAAACTACTTTCTGCTTCTACAACAAATGTACCATCTGTACAAATTGCTTTATTCGAAAAATAACCTAACTCGAACCTACGTGATGACGAATATGAATCAGAAAGTGGTTCTATTCTCCATAAAACTAATTCTTCACCATATAGTATAGCCAACCTTTTTCCATCTGGTAAAAAACACAGATCATTAATAGTACCTATTCCTTTATCGATTGTAGCGATTTGTTTGCCGCTTTCCAGATCATATAAAGTAATATCTCGAGAGGGTTTTGAATCATAGGTCGATGCAACAGCTAATAATTTTCCATTTGGCGAAACAGCTAGCGAGGTAATCTCATAAACACTTTTCTTTATATGCAGCCATTTTCTATGTGAAATACCCCCACTAATTGGATACTTGTGTTCCCCATCACTAAACGTTGGATCAAATAATGCTACTTCTTGATCTATTACCTTAAATTGCCCTTTTACCGAAAATTTTTCTGCTATTGAACCAAGAGCCTTAGCTTTACCAGGAGGAATACAAATCCATGCTCCATTTGGTTCAAAGCAAACTTTTTTCATTTGTTCATCCCATTCAATATGAATAGGCAAGCGTTCTGTCTCAATATCATATTTTTCTCTAATCACTGTAGCCATTCCGACAATTGTTTCACCAATATTGCCAATTCTCATTTGAAATTCCTCTTGTGTTTCAAAAGCATCTCTTTCAAAGCTATATTCTGCAACTTTACTTTCAACTTCAATCAGAGAAATTTCTGTAGTTGTTTGAAGCGGTATACTGCTTGAAATAGTATTTAAATCAACTAATAATCCCACCACAAAATCAAAAATGTTAACTTCTTTTTCCACATTCATAAAAGCAGTATGTAATAAATATTGATGAATCATGGAAAATTGAATAGCACGCTTTTCGTAAGGTACATTTAACGAATCAAGTTGTGAAACCACTGTCTCATAAATATATTTTTCTTGCCCATTAAGTTTGGTTAACTTGTCAATCCCTTTTACCAAAGGAGCTTCATATGACTCTGTATCATACAATCCTTCTAGCGGAATATTTTCAAATAATCGTTCAATTAATGCGGGCTTTTCAATTAGTTCGTGATAGAACGCTTTTGCTGAGAAGCTAGTTTTAACTGGCAAACCAAGCTCTGTTAAAGTAGACTTTAACAGCAATAAATCTGATGTAGACCATTCACCTTTTGAACGATGATAAAAGTCATTGGTAAGGCAAATAATTTTCTCTATATCTGGCAGTTCAGCATACTCAATTCCGTTGTAAGCCTGATATTCTATCGTTTTACTCCAATGCAAAAAATCCACATTTCGTTCCAGTTTATCAATCCTGTTTTCCAATTGGATAATATCGGATCGAGTTTGTTTAAAAAAAGTAATTAAGGTTTTATAAATTTCATTTATTTCTTGATCCAATTCCATGACAAGCATATTTAATTTATTGTTTACTGAAGTCACTATATCAAAAGTTAGTAGATTTTGTTCAGCAAGCTTTTGGATCATCTGCTGTGAGGCATATTGAACCTTAGTAATATTTCGATCAATATCTGCACTTATTTGTTGATTTTTTCCTGTAATGCCTCCCCATATTCTTTTGAAAAAGCCCTGATTGGATAACTCATTTGCTCTTGCTTCGCTAACAGTTAGTGCCGTAACACTATCCATAGTAAGTTTATTAATTGCATTTCTATTATTCTGATGCTGTGCTATCGCTTGTTCGATAAATTGATCTATTTCCTGCTTTTCTGCAGGAGTTAAAGACTCATTTTGCTGTAAATCTATTGTTAGTTGCATTTTGATGAAATCCTCTCGTTTAAAATAGTAGCTAATTCATCCTTATAATTGTCTCTTTCGGCAAGAATTTCAGCTCTTTTGGTTTTAAATTCCTGCTCTTTCGTATGCAATTCATTTAAACGAATTTCAATTTTCTTTTGTACTATACCCATTTCATATATAGGCTTTAATATTCTAACTGTATCTTGATAACCTTGTTCTATTCTGCGTCTTGCACCTTCTGGCGTAAAATCCAATGTTCCATCAATTAGCCCTCCTTGATCCTCTTGCGGCACTATTTCAATAATATTTGCTCCAGGGAATTGGTTATAATTAATGGTTTCATCTCTACCTAAATGAACAACAATAAAATTTCTACAGCCTTCATCAAATAAAGGTTGTATTGGGATGTTGTCTCTAACACCTCCATCAATATAATTTTTTCCATCAAGTTCTACAGGATCAAAAATAACTGGAAGGGCAGTTGTAGCAAGTAATAGAGATTTCATCTTTTCTTTACTGCAGGAATTTAGTTTAAAGTAATGTGTTTTAAGTAATGGAATTTCACAGCACGTAACATAACAAGAAATATTAGAATTCGATACTTGATCCAACTGAACATATTCCTCTAATAGCTCCAAAAAGCCACTTCTTGAAAATACCCCAAATTTTGATATTCTATTGCTCCATTTAAGAAATGAAGTTCTAATCCGATCAGTTATACCAAATGTGCTGATAATCGGAGAAAGCTTTCTTAAGTCTAAAGACAGAATCTTATCTGGACTTATAGATAGCCAAGCTTCTTCAGCTAACTCTATATTTCCCTGTATAAATAACACAGAATTTAAAGCACCTATAGATGTTCCAGAGATTGATGTAATGTTGTTGTCAATTCCGTATTCTCTTAATGCTTTCCATACTCCAATATGGTAAGCTCCTTTGCCGCCGCCACCAGCAAAAACAAGACCAACTCTCTCCATTATAAGCACTCACTTTCTAATTAATCATTCAGCTTATCTTCATAATTTTGCATGATCTGTTTAACTGTAAGTTTCATTTCTTCCCGAAAATCATCAGGCTTTAGCACCTCTACATACTGTGCTTGACTAAGCAGCCACATTTTAATTCCTCGGCCATAAACCTTAGCTTCCACGACTGCAATATCATTCTCCATGGTGACGACAGCATTTGGCAAGCGATCCATAACAGCTTCTAAGGAAGCACCCCAGAAACGGAATTTTACATCTATTAACTTGCCTGTCTGCATAAATTGAACCTGTTTACGAAACTCTCCTTCTTGAAATCTTTGCTGATCAGTTATGTAAAAATGCTCCTTCAGGATTTCATAGCTTTGGATCCGATCCAGCCTGTAAATCACAGGATAATCTTTGTTCGCCCCTTGAATATAGGCAATCAAATAAAAATAATACTCCGAAAATGTAATTCCTAGCGGTTCCAAGCCTCTCTCAACTAATACACCATCTGCTCTCAAGTAACTCGCTTTAACTAGCTTGCGTTCTCTTACAGCAAAGCTTAAATCCCATAAGATTTCCAACAAGGGACGATTATGTGAAACAGGATGGTATAGAAATCTTTCATTGCTAATTGCTTCTCGAATATGCTTATGTTGATCAGGAAATCCCTGCATGATTAATTTATCCAGAAGCTGGTTCATTTCTTTTGTGGGAAAAGCCCTGCTTTCTAATAGTACTTTAGCCAGTGTAAGAACTTCTTCGTTGGTCAGTTTCTTCTGATCATTCCTTTTCAGGACATAGCCCTTTCGTGCTTCCTCATACAAGATAATCATTTGTTCCTCTTCAACAAAGCTCGAATTCGTTGCATATATACGCAATACCTCGATATCACGTTGAATTGCTTTTTCACTTACATTAAACTCTCTAGCAGCTTCTTTCTTGTAAATACATTTACCTTCTAACAGATCTTCATATAGCTTTAAAACTCTTAGCGTCTTCGGTTCTCCTAGTTGTTCACTCAATCCAATCCACCTCAACAGCCTGTTATTCCGATATGAAAAAGTACTTAATATTAGTTCGTGATTATCACCTACTTAATCTACATGATTCGACATTAAATTCCGATTTCCTATGCCCAGTATAATTTTTATCTTGGACAATTTTTGTCCAATGCCATTTGCTAATGTTTATTCTATCAACTATAAACTAACCAATTAGAGGTGTTAAATGGAAACCATTAATCAGAATGCAAAATTAAAAGAGTTCACATTCGCTTGGATCGGAGGCTTAAGTTACCTGAATTACATTAAGAAAACTACAAAAGCAACATTATCAGACATTCATCTATCCACTGAACAACAAAATTTCATCTTAGGCGTATTACCAATTAAGCCAACAACATCAAGCATGAGTCTCCAACAAATCGTTGAAGTTTCGATGAAAACAAGAATTAATTGGTTTGATTTGATTTTCGCTATTGCATTCACAGCCTTAACTATTGTAACTTTGAAAATTCCCTTTGCTATTTTAGCTCTATTTTTTATTTGGACCACTTTTCACTTAGACATTAGCCTTAAGGATCGTCTAGGCAAAACACTACTCATCCCAACTTCATCCAAAAATGCTGCTAATCAATTCATCGAAGCCATTATAAATAAAATCGATCAAGCGTCTGCTGAAAAAATTATTGTAAACAGAAAAGATAGCCGAAAAAAGTTTATCAGCCTATCTGTCATCATCGTCGCAGTTATTGTCTCTGTCTTCTTTACAATGAACTACTCAAGTGAAAATATGTATGTAAAATGGGCTAAGGAAGCCCCAGCAATTCCAAATAAAAGCTTTGCGTTGCAGGAGGTACTAGAGAATAAAGCTTACTTTAGTCACGTCGAATGGACACAGGTGACGCAAAATGGAAATAAAGATGATGTTGATAAGTTTGTCATGTACCAAGCTATCTACACTGAACATGGTGTGAAGGTTCCGATTCGCACTATTTTTCAAGTCTTTGCACCCAGTATGTATGCCCCTGTTGAGGCTTCAGCCGATGGAGAACTTGTAGATCTGCCAGACTGGAATCTTTTCCTGATTGAAGCAGCAGAAAAATTTGAAGCTAAAGAAGTAAGTAAAGCTCAACAATCAACCAAGCCGATTGAAACTCAGGAGCCTCAAAGTCCGAATCCGACTGTTTCTGCACAATCGACAAATATTCCGCCTGCTAGTTCATCGATGCTAAGCGATCTTGGCCCGTCCACAATCACATGGCGTCTAGGCAGCTCCAACCAAGAGTTGCCGGTAACGTTAGATGGAGAACCTGCTTCTATTATTTTGGGACAAGATACACCTAATGGTGTGAAGCTGCAAGTTTATATACATCTGCTAAACAGTGCGTGGAATCTATCACTTAAAACAGATTTACAAACTGAGAGTCCATTTGAAGACTGGGGAGATTTGAGGGAAGGATATGGAATTAGTGTAACGACTCATGCTTTTGACAAAATGAATACTGAGGCTCCCGAAGTCATTGTTATGGCAAGCAATCAATCCACTGAAACATATGTCTGGGTCTTTGCTTACAATTTCATTGCGTTAGAGAACGGTGAGAGCCCACTTGATCTCATTTTCTATACCACAGGTCAGGGAGAAGTTCATATTGAAGATGACAAACTTATACTGCCTTACGGCTCTCAAGGACTCTTTGATGAATATCGATATATTGAAGGGGCTTTTATTAAGCAATGACTTGCGTGATTTGGTTAAGCAGAAAGATTTATTTCTGAATATCCAATCAATTATTGCCTGGAGATATAGTGTAACGCTAGTGAAAAAACATAAATCAAAAAATCTCCCCGGTAATCTCAAACCGGCGAGATTTTTTATCAAATAGTCGACATTCCATCTTCCTTCCAAAATAATCCTCCCTTATATATCAGGAGATACCCATATTGTTACCGCTTCGCTTTATAAAACTCATGATACAGCTTCATTAAAGCACGTTTCTCAATTCTAGACACGTAACTGCGTGAGATTCCAAGTTCCTTAGCTATCTCCCTCTGCGTTCGTTCATCTCCACCAAACTCTAGTCCAAATCTACCTTTAATTACTTCTTGCTCCCTAGCATCTAAAATATCTAAGTTACGGTAAATTTTACTCTTCTCAATCTTGAGCTGAACCTTATCTACTACCTCATCGGCTTCAGTTCCAAGAATATCGATTAATGTAATTTCGTTMCCCTCTTTRTCCGTTCCAATKGGRTCATGMARKGAAACRTCTTTRCGKGTYTTCTTCARGSWGCGRAGGTGCATAAGTATTTCATTCTCAATACATCTGGCAGCAAATGTAGCCAGCTTCGTTCCTTTGTTCGGCTGAAAACTTTCAATTGCTTTGATCAACCCAATGGTTCCGATGGAGATCAGATCTTCTAAATCTTCACCTGTGTTATCGAA